>DATMKQ010000434.1:0-13085 GCA_035571275.1 Trebonia sp. | reverse complement strand
GCGGGCTGAGCATCAGGATGTGCGAGAGGGCCGCGGGGAACTCGGGAAACTCCTGCCTGGGAACCGCGAGCATGTCCTCGAGCCATTCGCGCGCCGCGGCGCGTCCGGCGTCGGTGATCTCGTAGACCGTCCGTTCCGGGTACTGCTGGTCCCGCCCGGTCTCCCGCACGGCGACCAGTCCCGCCGCGAGCAGCCGGTCAATCGTCCGGTAGAGGCTGGCCCGCTGGTCCACGTTGACGACCTGATCCTTGCCCCACTGCTTGATCAGCCGCTGGATGCCGTACGGATGCAGGGGACGCGTCATGAGCATGCCCAGCACCGTGAGCGCCAGCGGGGAACTGCGGACAGGTGAACTCATGCTCAGATACTAGCCTCACCATTACTAGTTGACAAGCAACTAGTTGCAATGCAACTAATGCTGGAGCCCGTGCCGCCAGTACGCGGCACGGGCTCCAGAGAAGACAGGTCAGAACTTCGCGAGTTCTGACACGAAATTGGATCCGGCAGACCCGAGGCCGGTCAGGCTGTCGAAGCCCTTGGCCGCGTTCAGCGTGACGAGGCGGGTAGCGCAGTTGCCCGTCCCGTCACAATAGGTCTCCGCGCCCTGGTAGTCGATCGCACGCAGGCTGACGACGAAGCCAGCCGACGAGTTGACCGAGTTCACGTAGTCGACACGGATCACAGCCGTCGAGTCCGGGTGCGGCGGCGGCAGGATGTCGTTGTACGTGCCACCGACCGACGAGGCCTTGTAGAGCACGGGGTTGAGGAAGCCGAGCGAGACCCCGGCCCGCTGGTCGACGTCGGCGATGACCCCGGCCAGCAGCGGTGAGGCCAGGCTTGTGCCGCCTTCCTTGAACTGGTCGTAGTAGGTACCGTCAGGGAACGTCTGGGTGAGCCCGATCAGCATCCCGCTCTGGGCGTCGGCGTCCATGGAGATGTCAGGGATGACGCGCAACGGAATCGGCCCGAAGAGCGCCTCGTTACGCAGAGCCAGCGCGCTCGGCACGATCGGTGCCTGGTAGTAGGGCTGGGTGTAGTAGTAGCTGGTGCCACCGCCATCGCCGGCCTGCCAGGCGAGGGAGCCAGCGGGCGTCGTAGCCGAGCCGCAGGTTCTCGTCGTGCTCGCGCAGAGCGTCTGGCTGGCGGTCGACCAGCCGTACTCGGCGGCACGCTGGTTGCGCTTGTTCACTTCGAGCGTGGTCCCGCCGACGGCGGTGATGAACGGGCTTGCCGCCGGGTAGTCGGGAGCGGCGAGCCCGAAGTCGGCGAAGTTGTCGCCGTCGTCGCCGGACGAGAACAGCACGCTGACCCCGGTGGTGTCGGCGACCATGAAGGTGTCATCGTAGGCGGTCTTGGTGGCCGCGTCGTCGAGCAGGTCACCCAGGGTGTCGCCCCACGAGTCGCTGACCACGGACGCCCCGCTGGTGATCGCGGTGGTGAGCGCGGTGAGCAGGCTGGTGTCCAGGCAGTCCTGCGCTCCGACGAAGATGATCGTGGCGCCAGGAGCCATCGAGTGCGAGGACTCCACGTCCAGCGCCTGCTCGGGGTACCAGCCGCTGCCGCCGCACAGCGCCTCGTCGTCGACGCTCGCCGGCGAGAGGTTGATGAACTGCGACGATTTCAGCTGGTGAGCCGGGTCGTTCAGCCGGAAGTACGTCTGCGCGTCCGACAGCAGCGTCGGCGAGTCGTACGCGTCGACGATCGCGAGCGCCACGCCCGTGCCGTCGTCGCCACGGGCGACCGAGCCGGCGAGGTTATAGGCGCCGCGCAGCTGGGCGGGCTTGTAGCCGCAGATGTCGTACGGCAGCGGGTGCGTGTACGGCGCGTACAGCGAACCCGCGTCCGCCGTGTCGGTCTTCTGGCCCCAGTACGCCGAACACGGCTGGGGGTTGCGGAAGCCCGCGGGCGGGGCCGGCTCCTGAGCTGGCTTCGCCGCCGCTACCGCCGCCGCCGCTGCCGCCGCACTCGCGGCCGGGGCCGCGAGATTCTGGGACAGGTCGGTCGTCGCGATTTCCTCGTTGACGCCGACCGCGCCGGACACGACGCCACTCAGCGACGACGGGATCGACAGCGTGCCGTTGGCCAGCCGAACGGTGTGGCCGTTCACCTTGTAGTAGCCGAGCGTCACGCCGAATGCCTTCTCGACCTTGGCGGCCGAGCCTGAGGCCGGAATGAATAGCCGGTCCTTAGGCAGCGCGCCGATGGAGAAGCCCTCGCTGTGCAGCCACCCTTCCGCTTTCGTTATCGAGGCCGCGCTTGGCGCGTACCTGGCGACCCACGTCTTGAGCGTCAGGTAATGGTGGAATTGCGCCGAACCCGGGTCGGAGACCTCCTTGACGAGCGCCTGAGCGCTCGCGGCATTGCGCATCGTCAGCAGCAGCTCGAAGCTCACCGCGGAACTGGCCGCGACGGAGCCGGCCGGGTGCGACCGCTCAGAAGCGGGTGTCAGCGACCCCCGCAAACTGCTGCGCGCGGGACCTGGGGTCCCGCCCGTCGGCCACGCGGCCGCCACCGTGCACGATATAGCCAGTGCGGTGGCCCCGGTAAGGGCCCACAATCGGCCATTTCTCATGACTTGCCTCCTCAGCGGGGACATTGTGAGACGCCGCTTTATCAGCGGGTACTGCCACCGGACACTAGCGCTGTCCACCGTCACAAAACAATGGCCTGTTTTTAGCACGCCACGTTTCTGCCGTCACGAGACACGTCCACACCGCAAGCCACACATCACAACCTGGTCATCATCGTCGGGCCCGGCCCCCCAGGCAGCGGCCGCAGGAGTACGCTGGCAAGCCAGAGTCGGCATCACCGTGGTAAAGGATTCACGGATGTGCAATCAAAACGAGTGGATTGTGCGCGAGGCATTCCTCGCTTACAACCGGGGTGATGTGCCGCACATGATGGATTTTGTGCACCCGGACATAGAGTGGACCTACCTAGATCCGGCATTTCGGGACCCATCGCCACAAATCTGCCATGGCCGGGACGAGCTGGAAAAGGCGGTGCTCCGTCATGCGGAGCGGGGGTTGCGACCCGAAGTCGAGCAGGTCGTCGCGTCCGGCGAGAAGGTCATCGTGGTGACGCACACTCCAGGTGTCGACAAACTCCGCGCACGGCAGGCGGGCGACCTTAGCTTCGATGTCGTCACGGTCAAGGACGGGCTCATCATCGCGCTGCGCGCCTGCCGGGACCGCGCCGAGGCCCAGACGCTGGCCGGCATCGACTAAACCGCTCCCGCGAATATCGTCGCCGCGCCCCATGGCCTTCACCGGCGCTCACCTCTACCGTTGCTCGCATGGAATATGCGAAAGGGCGTATGGAGGGCCAGCCGTCGCGGATGGGGGAGGGCACGTTCAGCGGGCGCGCGATGCTCGACCCGCTGCTCGATGACGGGGCGGCCGCCCGGGTGCGCGTCAACAGCGTCGTCTTCGAGCCGGGCGGTCGCACACATTGGCACTCGCACGCCGACGGCCAGGTGCTGCTGGTCGCCAGCGGCCGCGGCATGGTGCAGAACAGGGACGGCGACAGGCACGTGCTCGAACCCGGCGACCTAGTCTGGGCGCCGCCCGGCGAGGAGCACTGGCACGGCGCGGCTCCGGATTCGTTCCTGGCTCACACGGCGGTCTCGCTCGGCGTCACCCGCTGGCACGAGGAGGTCTCCGCCGACCGCTACCAGGCCGCGTTCGACGGGCAATAGCGTCGTGGCCAGCGACGGCACGCGCGAGGTGCTGGCGGTCCGCTACGGGTCCCGGGTCACCACGCGCGCCGAGACGTTCCTGAACTACCACCTGTACGGTGAGCCGGACGGGAAGGTCGACGTCGACTACTTCTTCTGGGTCATCCGCGACGGCGACGGCACCGCCATCCTCGTCGACACCGGCTTCGCCCCGGCCGTCGGCGACCGCCGCCGCCGCAGCTGGCACACCACCCCCGCCGACTCCCTCCCCGGGCTGGGCGTCGACCCCGCCGCCGTGCGCACCGTGATCGTGACCCACGCGCACTGGGACCACATCGGGAACCTGCACCAGTTCCCGCGAGCCGAGATCGTCATGAGCCGGGCCGAATACGAGTTCTGGACCGGCCCCATCGCCCGCCGCGTCCAGTTCGCCGCGCACGCCGAGCCGGACGAACTCGCGTGCCTGGAGGCCGCCCGCGCCGAGGGCAGGCTCACGCTGATCTCCGGCCGGCACACGGCCGCTCCTGGTGTGGGGCTTGTCGAGGTCGGCGGGCACACGCCAGGGGAGCTCATCGTGACGGTCGCGGCCGGTGCCGCCACGGTGGTGCTCGCCTCGGACGCGCTGCACTTCTACGAGGAGGCCGAACGAGACCGCCCGTTCGCCATCCTCGCCGACCTCCCGGAGATGTACCGGACCTACGACCTGCTCGCCCTTCTGGCGACGGAGCCGCAAACCTGGCTGGTGGCCGGTCACGACCCCGCGGTCCGCGACCGCTTCGCCCCCTACCGGGGCGACCCGAACGTCGCGGACCTCACCGCCCCCGCGGCCGACGCGGCGCCCGCGGCCGCTACGGGGTGACCGTGACGAGCGTTCCGTACGGCAGTATCGGGTACGCCTGCTCGGCCGCGTTGTAAGGCAGCTCGACGCAGCCCAGGCTCTGCGGGTAGCCGTAGGACCCGCGCGAGATGTAGTGCACCGCGGACCCGCCGCTGAAGTACGACACCCACTGCACTGGGTCCGCGTAGGACGACCCGTCCGGGTTGGTGCCCTGCATGACCTGGTACGGCAGCTTCAGGTACACCGGGAACGTGCCGACCGGGGTCGGGTCGATCGAGATGCCGGTGTTGGTCAGGCTGTTGAACGCGTAGCGCCCGTCATGCCAGATCGTCAGCGTCTCCGGGGAGCCCTGGTCGGCGATCGCGTAGCTGTACCCGTGTGGGTTCTTGTCACCCGCCGCGGCGGCCTTCAGCAGCGCCGCCCACACCGCGGGGCTGGCCACGCCGTTGGGCGTGAACCCATGGTCGGCTTCGAACCCCGTGATCGCGCCCTTGTCGAGCAGGTTGTCGCTGCCCCGATGCCAGAACGAGTACAGCTCCTTCGGGTACCCCCCCTGCCAGCTGAACGTCCCTGGCGGTGGGGTGTAGGCCGCGGCGAGCTGAGCGGTCGCGCTGCCGTTGTCGATCGCCGCGCCCAGGTCCGGGTGCCAGCTCATCGGCAGGTAGCCGAGCTGGGCGAGCAGCTGCTGCAGCCGCAGGGTCGAGTACCCGGCTGTGGTGAAAGAGGATTCATATCCTGAACGGACCGTGCCGTCTGCCGTCGGCACGCTGACCCTCACCTGCGTGTGGGCCACGAAACCGGTGCTCGGCGTGAACGTTACGGTGTCTCCCTCCCGCTGCCAGGTCCCGGTTACGGTCGGTGACACCTGGGGCAGCGGCGCGCCGGCGGGCAGCGGCTCGTTGAATGTGACCGTGATGATGTCGGCGCCGTCCACGTTCCTGGTACCGTCGGCGGGGCTGACCGACAGCATGCGCAGCGGCACTGGCCGCGGCGCGGTCTGCTTGGACGCCAGGTGATCGGCGACATGGGGCGCCGGATGGCCGCCGCCGGTGGCGAGGACGATGCCGGTGACGCCGCCGCCGACCGCGATTACACCAATAGATGCCCATGCCACGGTGGTGCGCGATATGCTACGCACGGTGTTCCCCCAGTTACTCTGCGCACAGATGTTTGGTCGACAGACGTAAAACTGCTCAGTGACTCAGTGTAATTTACCATGTTCCCTCTGTAGTTAATGTCTATGCCTAGCCTTACGAAGCAGTTGACATTGCACGGAACAGCGGTAAGTTTTTGGGACAGTCCAGCACCGGGCTCGCCGGCCGGATTGGCTGGCAGGAAGCAGTAGCATTGGTGGCGCGTCACGGCGGGGGCGGAGGCAGCCAGTCTCCGAGTGCCGAACGCGACGCAGAGCTAGCCGGTGCGCGTGACCGGCTGTCAGGGGGTTGGGCCTGGAAAGGGCCCGGGAGGCTCAGTAGACAACGGAGACCGTGCTCGTGGCCGACGAGAACGGATCCGGCCCGAAGGCGCCGCCCGGGCCCTCTTCCACCGAACTAGCTGAGGCAGGGCCGGCCGGTCTCTGCCAACAGGAAAGCAGGGTGACGACAGCCAATGGCAGAGTCGGCTGCGGCAGCAGGCCGTGTGATCATCGTGATGCCCACGTACAACGAGCGGCAGAACCTCGAGATCATGGCCGGACGGATCAGGGAGTCCGTGCCGGAGGCGGAAGTGCTGGTGGTCGACGACAACAGTCCAGATGGCACCGGCGACCTAGCCGACAAGCTGGCCGAGACAGACAAGCACGTGCAGGTCATGCACCGGACGGAAAAGGCCGGGCTGGGCCGTGCCTACGTCGCCGGCTTCAGCTGGGCGCTCGAGCACGGCTACGACGTGATCGTCGAGATGGACGCCGACGGCTCGCACCGGCCCGAGGACCTGCCGAAGCTGCTCGCCGCGCTGGACGGTTCTGACGCGGTGATCGGCTCCCGCTACGTGCCCGGCGGCACGGTCGTCAACTGGCCGAAGTCCCGCGAGTTCCTGTCCCGGGGGGCCAACATCTACAACCGGCTGATGCTCGGCATCAGCGTCAAGGACGCGACCGGCGGCTACCGCGTGTACCGCGCGGCGACGCTGCAGAAGCTCGACCTGAACAACATCGAGTCGGCCGGCTACTGCTTCCAGATCGACATGACGCTGCGTGTGCTCCAAAGCGGCCTGAAGCTCACCGAGGTGCCGATCACGTTCGTCGAGCGCGAGCGGGGTGCGTCGAAGATGAGCAACGCGGTGATCCGCGAGGCGTTCTTCCGTGTCGCCCAGTGGGGCATAGCGGCACGGCTGCGGGGAAAGTCCGCCGCAGCCGTCCGCAGGTAGTTATTTTCGCGGGCCCTTATCGGGGCACGGTCAGGCGCTGCGCCGTTCGGCTTGGTTCGCGGCCTCGGCGATGGCGCGGCCCTCCATGGCGCGCCGTTCCCTGATGACCTCGAGCCGCTCGGCGAGTACCGCCTCCAGGTCCTCGACGGTCCGTCGCTCCATGAGCATGTCCCAGTGGCTGCGCGGCGGCTTGACCTTCTTCGGCGACGGCGACTGGCCGGTGCTCGCGGTGGCCATGGCCCCGCAGACACGACACTCCCACATAGGGGGTAGTTCAGCCTCGGCGGCGAACGGGACGCTAAAATGGTGTCCGTTCGGGCAGTCAAAAGGAACGTCCTGGCGGGGAGCCAGGTCTGTGTTCCTGTCGTTCTCGTAGCTGGTCGCGCCGAGTCGGGTTCCGCGAAGTGCGCGTTCGGCCATTACTTAGTGCCTCCCAGGCGGTTGGCGATCTCTATCGGCAACACTGGATACCCGGACAAGATTCCCTGTGCGGGGAGTATCCAATCCAGTTTCATGCGTGTTTCACCGCGGCCACCGCGTAACCCGCTCCCGTAACCTCCCGCGAACCCTCCGTCGCCACCCCGTGCTGCTAGGCGCCTACCCGCGGGTGCCACTGGCCGCGCGCGGTGAGGATGTCCTTCAGCAGCACGATGTCGTCGGTCATCACGCCGTCCGCGCCCAGTTCGAGCGCCCGCTCGATATCCTCCCTGGTGTTCAGCGTCCACACGTGGACCTGCAACCCCAGCTCGTGCGACCGCCTGATGAACGTCTTGGTGGCGATCTGCCGGGGAACCTGCGCGCACTGCGCGCCCGAGCGCGCCAGGCGGGCGGCCATCGCCCGGCCGGGGTGTCCGGCGTATCGGACCGCCGCGATCGCGGCGGGCGTGACGGCGAGGCAGATGGGATGATCCAGGATCTTCTGCGCGGCCAGCAGCCGTCTGCCGGAGAACGAGGTCACGCACACCCGGTCCCACGCCCCGGTGCGCCGCAGCACCTGCGCCAGCGGCGCGATCGTGCCTGAGTCCTTGAGGTCGATGTTGAACCGCACGTCGCCGAAGGTGCCGAGCAGCTCCTCGATCAGCGGGATCGGCTCCTCGCCGTCGATCCGCGCCGCCGACACCTCTTTGTAGGTCAGGTCGCGGACCTGTCCGGTGCGGTCGGTGACCCGGTCCAGGGTCGCGTCGTGAAAGGAAAGGAGCGCGCCGTCGGACGTGGAGCGGGCGTCGGTTTCCAGGTACGCGTAGCCAAGTTTGACCGCGTACTCGAAGGCGGGCCAGGAGTTTTCCGGGTTGTGCGCCGCCCCGCCCCGGTGCGCGAACGCGATCGGGCGCGGGTGGTCCAGGTATGGAACTGCCACGTTTGTGATTATGCCCACTTGCCCGGCAGCATCCGGTTAACTGTGCCATTCGCGTCGGCGAACTTCGGACATCGCGATGGCTGCGGCCACCGCCACGTTCAGTGAGCCTACGCGACCGACCTGAGGGATGTAAGTTACGGCGCCCACGGCGGCCAGCAGGGCGGGGGAGCAGCCGTGGTCTTCGTTGCCGATGGCCAGGCAGATGTCGCCGTCAAGCGGGGCTTCGGCCAGCGGCAGGGCGCCCGAGGCCAGTTCGACGGCGACCACGCGGAAGCCCTCGTCCGCCGCTGCCTTCGCCGCGGCCGCCGGGCTGGGCTCGCGGATGGATTCCAGGAAGCGGTCGGTGCCCAAGGCGGTCTTGCCCACGGCGGGGAGGGTCAGATCGGGGGTGTTGCCGCACAGCCAGATCGTCTCGGCGCCGAAGGTGGCGGCGGTGCGGACGATCGAGCCCACGTTGAAGGGCTGGCTAACCGAGTCAAGCAGCAGCGCCAGGCGGCCTTCGGTTCGGCGGCGCCATTCCCGGTTGAGGCGCTTGACGTCGGTGGCGCGCAGCTGGCGCGGCGGGCCGGCCGGTGAGCCGCCGACGGGGCCGGCTGTCATCGGGCGCTCACCCCGAGCAGACGGTAACCGCTTCGCGCGGCGAGGCGTGTCACGGACCAGCCTTGCGCGGCGAGCCAGGAGTGCAGCGAGTCGGCGCCGAGGTTGCGGCCCATCACGATGCATGCCTGACCTGCTCGGGGGGGTGCGGGGGGGTCGTCCCCCCCGGAGCCACCAGGGGCGTCGGGGGACAGCCTGGCCAGCCAGGTGAGCAGCAGCTCGTGCAGGGCCGCCTTGCCGATCCGGACCGGCGGATTGGACCAAATCCCGGCCAGCCGCGGCGGTATGTCAGGGGAGTCGGGGGCGACGCAGCGGACGTTGCGCAGGCCCGCCTTCGCGGCGTTGCGGGCACACAGGTCCAGGGCCCGCTCGTTCACGTCGACCGCCCACACCGTCGCTGCGGGGGCGCGGCTGGCCAGCGTGCATGCCACCGGCCCGTAGCCGCAGCCCAGGTCGAGCAGGTCGCCAGCCGACGGCGGCGGAGGGCCCGCTTCGAGCAGGAACCGGGTGCCCGGGTCCAGGCGGCCGGCGGAGAACACCCCGGAGTCGGTCTCGAGCTCCAGGTAGACGTCGGGCAGCACGACCCGGACCAGTCCCGGCCGGTGCGCCGCCGACGGGCGGGGCTCAAAATACTGTTGCGATGTCACGAGCTCACAGGTGTCGCCTGCGGCTCAAGCTCGGCGAGCGCGGGGTTGATGTACTGGCGGTGCATCCACCGCTCGACAACGAACGTCATCACAGGGACGGTGCCGGCCAGCAGGAGCAGCACGGTCGGCTTCGGCTTCATGTGCAGCTTGTTGGCCAGCAACCACGCGAACACGATGTAGACCATGTACAGGACGCCGTGCACCGTGCCCACTTGGTTCACGATGACCGTGTTGTGACCCCAGATCTGCAGCGGGATGCCGACGAACACGACGATGATGATCAGCACGCCGGTTATATATGCCATCACCCGGTAGCGCAGCACAGCTGCACGCATCTCGGGCGCCTCCTTCTATCGTTACCTGGCCCCGTGCCGCTTGCCGTGGGTGCCCTTGACTTCCTCGTTGAGCCGGGCGAGGTACCGGTTGTAGCGCGCGAGCTCGGCGTCGTCCGCGTCGTCCGCGGGCGCCTCCACCTGCTGGATGCCGATCCCGGCCGGCAAGGCGTCCGAGATCGAGCCGTCTTCCCCGCTTTCGGGGCCGTCGCCGCGCTTGATACGGAACTCGTCCCGGATCGTCTTAGCCCAAAATACCACCGCGAATCCGGCGAAAAGCGGCCATTCGAACGTGTAAGCCCAGCTCAGGCCGTTGCCGGAGAGCGCCCGGTGCAACTGCCAGTCACCCAGCCACAGCATGCCCCAGAACGAGACGACCATCAGCACGTGCCAGCCCAGCCAGCGCGGCTGGACAAGGAACGGCCATACGCGCGCTGTGCTGGCGGGCCCCCCCGAGGGGTCGGGGCCGGGGTTTTCCATGGCATCGAGGGTATCGCGCTCCGGTAGGGTCGTGATCGCGGCTGGCCGCGGATATGCCAAGGTGATGTCATGCGTAAGTACGTGATTATGGGCGTGCAGGGCAGCGGCAAGGGCACACAGAGTGAAATGCTCGCCGCGGACCTCGATATCGTGCACATCAGCGTGGGCGACATTTTTCGCTGGAACGTAAGCAACCACACAAAAATGGGCGCCCAGGTGCAGCGAGTGCTGACGGCGGGCGAACTGGTTGGCGACGACCTGGCCGAGTCGGTGGTGCAGCGGCGGCTGGCCGAACACGACTGGAACTTCGGCTTCATCATCGACGGTTTTCCGCGCAGCCAGCGGCAGGCGCAATTCTTCCTTGAGAGCTATGACATCGACGCGGTCATCTACCTGGACATGCCGGACGGCGAGGTGCGCCGCCGGGTGTTCAACCGCCGGCTGTGCGCCAAGTGCGGCATGGACTACAACCTGATCGAGGACAGCCCGCACACGCCGGGCCGGTGCGATTCATGCGGCGGTGAGCTCGTTCAGCGGGACGACGACACCGAGGAGGCACTGGAGGTCCGGCTGCGGGAGTACCACGAGAAGACCAACCCGGTGCTCGACCTGTTCCGGGGCAAGGAGTACGTGATCACCGTGGACGCCCGCCCGGCGAGGGAAGCGGTGCAGCAGGAGATAAGGACCCGGCTCGGCCTGCCGCCGATGAAGACGGACGACGAGGGAGCGTCCCTTGCAAGCTGAGATCGTTATCTTCGGCGGGAGCGCGCACCCCGCGCTCGCCGACGAGATCTGCTCGTACCTGTCCGTGCCGCGCAGCCCGACGCGGATCACCCGGTTCGCCAACGACTGCCTCGAGGTGCAGCTGCAGGCCAACTGCCGGGAACGGGACGTGTACCTGATCCAGCCGCTGGTGCCGCCCGTGCAGGAGAACCTCGTGGAGCTGCTGCTGATGGCGGACGCCGCGCGAGGCGCCTCCGCCGCCCGGGTCACGGCGGTGATGTCGCATTACGCGTACGCGCGTTCCGACAAGAAGGACGAGCCCCGGATTTCCATCGGGGGCCGGCTCGTCGCCGACCTGCTCGTCACCGCGGGCGTCAACCGCGTGCTGACGCTGACCCTGCACTCCCCTGAGGTGCACGGGTTCTTCTCCGTCCCGGTCGACCACCTGCACGCCCTGCGCGAACTCGCCGCCCACTTCAGGAAGCGAGACCTGTCCCGCACGGTCGTAGTGTCACCCGACCTCGGCTACGCCAAGAGCGCGGCGGCGTTCGCCCGCCGCCTCGGGCTCCCCGTCGCGGCCGGTGCGAAGGAGCGGCTGTCCGACAACAAGGTTTCGATCTCGGCGATCATCGGCGACGTGGCCGACAGGGACGTGATCGTCATGGACGACGAGATCGCCCGCGGCACCACCGTGCTCGAACTGCTGTCCGTGCTGCGCCGGCAGGACGTGCGGTCGATCAGCATCGCGTGCACGCACGGGGTGTTCGCCGACAGCGCGCTGGAGAAGCTGGCCGCGGCCGAGGACGTGACCGAGATCGTCAGCACGAACTCGGTCCCCGTGCCGGTGTCGCACCCGAAGCTGACCGTGCTGTCGGTGGCCCCCGCGCTCGCGGAGGCCATCCGGCGCACCCACGACGGCCAGTCGGTCAGCGTCCTGTTCCAGAGCTGAGGGGTTACCAGTGAACGACGACCTGTGGCACCGGCCGCTGAGGCCGCTCAGCCAGGTCCGGGCCGGCGAACTGCGCGGCGACACGGGCCAGACCCCGGGAATGACCCGCTGGGAGGCGATCTCGGGGAAGAACACCGGGGCCGAAAAGCTCTGGATGGGCCAGACCCATGTCGCCGCGGGCGCCAGGTCAGGCGACCACCACCACGGCGAAGCCGAGACCGCGATCTTCGTGGTGTCCGGGACTCCGGCCTTCGTCTTCGCCGACGGCGACCGTGAGGTGCGGCTGGAGACCAAGCCGGGCGACTATATTTTCGTCCCGCCGTTCGTGCCGCATCGCGAGGAGAACCCGGGCGCCGAGGAGGCCGTCGTGGTCATCGCGCGCAGCACCCAGGAGGCGATAGTCGTCAACCTGCGAAGCCTTTTTACCTGAGCGAGCTGGTACAGTCCGAGGACCGTGGGGGACGGGAGGCGGCGTGCGGGTATCGCGGGGGAGGCCTTTGCTCGGGCGGTCCGGTCGCATCTGGGCCTGCTGGCTGCTTGCCGCCTGCGTGATCGTCGTCGCCGCGGGTGGCGCGGTGTTCCACGGCCGGACCCGGGCGGACGGCTTCGACAACGCGGTGGACTCACCGTTCACTGCGTTGCAGCCCAGTCACTACGATCTCTTGGTACGGCTCGCGTCGCCCGGCACGCTCGTGCCCGCCATCGTGATCAGCATCGCTGTCGCCGCGGGCTGCCTGCTCACCGGGCGGCGCAGCGGCGCCGTGCTCGCGCTGGCGGCCGTCCCTGCCGCCACCGGGCTTGACGACGGTCTGCTCAAGCACGTGTTCGACCGCACGTACCTGGGCTCGCTCAGCTATCCGAGCGGTCACACGACGTCCATCGTGTCGCTCACGGCGATGCTCGCCGTGCTGCTGCTTGTCTCGCCTCAGCGACCCGGCCCGCGGCTGGCCTGGGTGCTCGTGGTGGCCGTCGGATGTGTCGCCTCGGTGCTGGTGGCATTCGCTGTCATCGCGCTGCGGTGGCACTACTTCACCGACACGGTGGCCGGCGCGGCGGTCGGCGTCGGCACCGTCTGCGCGCTGGCACTGATCCTCGACCTCGCCTGGTCACGCCGCGAAA
>DATMKQ010000433.1:0-8293 GCA_035571275.1 Trebonia sp. | reverse complement strand
CCTTCCATCTGAGGCTTCCCTTCCACGGTCCCGATTTCGCACTTCAGGACCATACGGAACGGAAGCCTCACTGACACGCAGCCACGCCACAACCGCCACCACCACAAACTGGGCAGCTCACTCCAAAAGAGCCGCACCCATGTCAAATGCAGGCGGCTGCGCCTGTATCCGCCAACCGCACAGTGCCAGTGCTTGAGAGCCCGGAGCGTATGATTGCACACAGGCAGCGCGGAGCCTACCGCAGGAGGCCGCCATGAGGCTGCAGCCGCATCGGGGAAGACTGATCGTGTTCAGCTCGTCCGTCGATCCAGCCGACGGGCACGGTGCTTCGCAGTACAGGCAGGTTGCGCGCGCCGGGCCGATTCGCAGGTTCATCCGTATCAGCATGCTGTTCACGGTTATCGTCGTGCGGCCCCGCTGGCGGCCTCTGCTGGCGGGGATAGCGCTCACGGTTCTCGGCGTCGTAGGGCGACAAGGCGCGGGCGGCGTGTTGATCATTCCCGGGCTGCTATCGTTCTGGCGCGCCCTGATGATCCCCGGCGATACTGACGCGGACCGCGAGCGGCGCTCTCAGCTAAAGCGCGAGCTGGCCGCATATTCAACCCCGGCGCAAAGGTCCGATCTCATAGTGACTCTTAGCCGGTACCCGGATGGCGTCACCCACGAGATACGCGACATTCTCGGTAGTACACCCGCGGGTTCGCATGGCAACGGGATTCCGGGCGCTAGAGGGTACTGAGACCGGGGTACTCCTATACGTCAACGCGGTCGCGCCAGTGAGCCTTACCTTCAGGAGGAGAATCACCACCGGTGGCTTCTCGTTGAAACGGCTGACCCGCGTGCGAGACCTGCTCACTCGTCACGTCGACGCCGGCTACGTCCCTGGTGCGGTCGCTGTCGTCGCCCGCCACGGCGAGGTTCACATCGAGGCAACGGGCAATCTCGCCTTCGAGGGCGCGGGCTCGCGGACGCCGATGGCGCCCGACACGATCTGCCGCATCGCCTCGATGAGCAAGCCGATCGTCGCCGCCTGCGTGATGCACGCTCGTCGAGGACTGCACGCTCCGCCTCGACGACCCAGTCGACGAGCTCCTACCGGAACAGGCGGACATGACCGTGCTCGCCGATCCGAACGGGCCACTGGACGACACCGTCCCGGCGAAACGCCCGATAACGGTGCGGGATCTGCTCACGTACAGCCTCGGCACCGGCAGTGTGGTGGCCGAGCCGGGAACGGTGCCGATCTCCGACGCGCTGGGGGAGCTCGAGCGCGGGGAGGGCCCACTCGGTCGCGACCCGTCGCCGGACGAGTGGATTCGCCGGCTCGGCACGCTTCCGCTCGTCTACCGACTGGGCGAGCGCTGGATGTACCACACCGCCGCCAACGTGACCGGCGTCCTCATCGCCCGCGCCACCGGCGTGTCCTACCAGCGCGGCGACGCCACCGACGAGATCGTCGTCGAAGACGGCCCCGACGGGTACTGGAGCAAGCCGCCGGCGTTCGAAGAAGGTGGCAGCGGGCTCGTTTCGACCGCCAGCGATCACCTTGCCTTCGCCTCGGCCCTGCTCGCCGGCGGCACGCAACACGGCGAGCGGACGCTCTCGCGGCCGTCAGTCACGCTGATGACCAGCGACCACATGACCCCGGCGCAGAAGGCGGTCTCCGGCTTCTCGCCAGGTGACTTCGACGACATCGGCTGGGGCTTCGGGATGTCGGTCCGCACCCGGCGCACGCACCTGGGACCCTCGGTCGGGAGCTACGGACCCAGCCGAGGACATGACGACAATCCTCATGATGCAGCGGGTGCATGAGCCACGGTCGCTGTCGATCCAGCTCGACTTCTGGACGGCTGCCTACCAGGCGATCGACGACTGACCTACCCGCGGACCTATTCCTGTGGGCCGAGCAATGCCGTCAAGAGATCTTCCATGTGGTCGAAGCTTTCTCCGACACCGTCGAATCCGCCCTGAATGTCCTCGTCACGGCTCGCCTTGTCGCGGAACGTCAGCCTCGTGGTCAGCTTCGTCACTCCGTCGGCTTCGTGCAGCTCTATCGTCTCGACGGCGTCCAGATGCGGACGCCCTTCGAACACCCACGTCTCGACCGTCCGGGTTGGCGGCTCGATTTCCAGATAGGTTCCGCGAAACGAGCACTCGGTTCCGTCGCCGGTCACGAAGACCTGGTGGTAGTTCCCTCCAACGCGCAGGTCCATCGAGCACTCCTTCATCTCGCACCCACGTGGAGCGAACCATTTGCTCACATGGTCCGGCTTCGTCAATACGTCGAAGACGAGTGCGATCGGAGCGTCGAACTCTCGAGTGATGACAACGTCGAGATCATTTGGTAGTTCGACGACTGCCGATCCATGCCGATTAGGTGTCACCGCGGCTCTCCTTGTTCTCGTAGCTCCGTGAGGTAGTCATCCAACCGATCCAGTCGGTCATTCCACGCCCGCTCGTACTTGGCCAGCCAGTCGTGCAACGGCCGGAGGCGCGCGGGTTCCACGCGGTACAGCCGATGACGCCCCTGCGCCCGGCACTCGACGAGTCCCACCTCGCTGAGCACCCGCAGGTGCTTTGAAACCTGGGGCTGGGACATCGAGAGGTCGTTCACGATCTCCCCGACCGCCTTCTCGCCTGTCCTCAGCACGTCCAGGATGTCGCGACGGTCAGCCTCGGCAATGGCGTTGAAGACATCCGATGTCGTGGAAGCGCGGGCCATCTAGCCATCATATTCCGATATCGGCATATGTAAAGCCTCCAGCCGGAGGATGGTTTCCTCGATAACGCCCTGTCGCCCGGTGGCGTAGGAGTTCTCTGTTCCGATGACGTTGAACCCCGCTTTCTGGAGGACTCTGAGCGAGGCGGTGTTGTCGCTGGCCGCCCGCGCGTGCAGCGGCCGGGCAGGGACAAGCCTGAGCAGGAGCGCCAGGGCCTGGCTGGCGATGCCGCGTCCCCAGGCCGGGCGGCTGATCCAGTAGGTGACCTCGGTCTGGTCCCCGGACACAAAGCTGGCGATGCTGCCGACGAGCCGCCCGTCGCTGGTTACGGCCCGCATCGTAATGTCGGGCGAGTTTCTCACCCTTGCCATGTGAGCGTCGAAGGCGCTCCTGTCATCGGGGTCCTCAGCGGTGAAGGCGGCCATCCACACCGCTTCGGGATCGCGCATCTGATCGAACAGCTCGTCTAGGTCGCCATCTTCGACTGGGCGTAGTGCGATGATCGGCATGCGGTCACGGTAACGCTTCACCCGGCCAGACCGCTGACCACGGTGGGCAGCCCCGCCGGGACGCCGCAGGCGATGAGGCCGGCCAGGGCGCCGGTGTCCAGGTGCGAGCCGATCATGTCGGCGAGCACGTCGTAGCGGCGCTCCCTGACGGCGGCGAAGCTCACATCAGGTGCGGGGGTGAAGTCGCGGCCGGCGCGGGCGGCCAGGTCGCGCAGGAACGCGCGCCGGAAGGCGTCGTTCTCGAAGACGCCGTGCCAGGTGGTGCCGCGGACGGACCCCGTTTCGCAGCCGTCGAGGAAGGGCTCGCCGCCGTCCGCCGTGACGATGCCGTGGTGGATCTCGTATCCGCCGACAGGCTCGCCGAGCGCGGTTCCCGACGGCCGGGCCAGCGTCTTGGCGGCGGTGAACCGGACGCGAGCGGGCAGCAGGCCGAGCCCGTCCACCGTCCCTGCCCGGCTTTCCACGTCGTCAGTGATCTCGCGGGCGAGCATCTGGTAGCCGCCGCAGATGCCGAGCACCGGGCGGCCGCGCGCGGCGCGGTCGCCGATGGCGGCGGCCAGGCCAGCCTCGCGCAGCCAGCCCAGGTCGCTGACCGTGGCCCGGGTCCCCGGCAGGATCACCAGGTCGGCGCCGTCCAGCTGCGCCGGGGTGGTCGCGAGGTCGACGATGACGCCGGGCTCGGCCGCGAGCGGGTCAACGTCAGTGACGTTGGACATCCGGGGCAGCCGGATGACCGCGATCCGCAGCGTGTCCGCGCCGTGCGGCGGCCGGGCGGCGCGGGGCCGGGAATCGAGGTCGAGGGAGTCCTCGGCGTCGAGCCACAGGTCCTCGCGCCAGGGGAGCACCCCGAGCGTGGGCCGGCCGGTCATCGACCGCAGCATGTCGAGGCCCGGGGCGAGCAGCCGGAGGTCGCCGCGGAACTTGTTGACGACGAAACCGGCGATGTGCCGTTGGTCGGCGGGTTCGAGCACCGCGAGCGTGCCGTACAGGGCGGCGAGCAGGCCGCCCCTGTCGATGTCCCCGACGACGATGACCGGCAGGTCCGCCGTCCGGGCCAGGCCCATGTTGGCGATGTCGCGGTGCCGCAGGTTGATCTCGGCCGGGCTGCCCGCGCCCTCGCAGAGGACCACGTCGAACCGGCGGCGCAGGTCCGCGAGACTGGCCGTGACGGCCTCGGCCAGCATCGGCTTGAGGTCCTGGTAGTCGAGGGCGCCGGTCTCGGCGACCGGCTTTCCGAGCAGCACCACCTGGCTGCGGGTCTCGCTGCCCGGCTTGAGCAGCACGGGGTTCATGGCCGCCTCGGGCTCGACACAAGCCGCCGCGGCCTGCATCGCCTGGGCGCGCCCGATCTCCGCGCCGTCGGCGGTGACCGCGGAATTCAGCGCCATGTTCTGCGCCTTGAACGGCGCTACCCGCACGCCTTGCCTGGCCAGCCACCGGCACAGCCCCGCGACCAGGACCGTCTTGCCAGCGTCCGACGACGTCCCGGCGACCAGAAGCGCACCTTTCACCGGGCCAACGTTATTCACCGGGCCAACGTTATCCCCGCCGCCCCCGTGCCGCGGCGAGGGCGGCGCACGCCACCGCCGCCGCGACGGCGACCGCGCGGCTCAGCCTCGCGGCGCGAGCGATGTCGTGGACACGCGGCGCACGCCCGTCGCCGCCCAGCACCGGACGGTCCTCGACATGCGACCCGTAGTCATTGCGTCCGCCCAGCCGCACGCCGAGCGCGCCGGCGAAGGCCGCCTCGGGCATCCCCGCGTTAGGGCTCGGGTGGCGGCGCCCGTCCACGCGGGCCACCGCCAGCGCGCCGCGCCCGCTGCCGCCCGCCACGGGCGCGACGACGGCCGTGAGCGCTGCCGTCAGCCGGGCGGGCAGGTAGTTGGCGACGTCGTCGGTTCGGGCGGACGCCCAGCCGAAGTTCTCATAACGAGGACTGTGATGACCGACCATCGCGTCGAGCGTGTTCACCGCCCGGTACGCGAGCAGGCCGGGCAGCCCGGCGACCGCGCCCCACAGCAGCGGCGCGACCACCGCGTCGGACGTGTTCTCCGCCACCGACTCGACGGTCGCCCGCGCGATCTCCGCCGCGTCGAGGGTGTCCGTGCGGCGGCCGACGAGATGGGTGAGCTGCTCACGAGCGGCGGCCAGGTCGCCTCGCCGCAGGTGCGCGGCGACGGCATCGGCCTCGGCGGACAGTGAGCGCGAGCCGAGGACGGTCCACGTGCCGAGGGCGGTCGCGGCCGCCAGCCACGGTGCGGGCAGGCGGCGGGGCAGCAGGCCGAGGGCCGCGGCCGCGGCGATGAGCAGCACGGCGTAGACGGTCCCGGCGGCGCGGTCATCGCGCCACAACCTGGCTTCCAGGCTCGCGGCCGCCGTGCCGAACAGGGCGACCGGATGGCCGCGTCGCGGATCCCCTGCGACCCGGTCGAGCGCGACCCCCGCGAGCAGCCCGAGGGCCGTGGCGCGGGCGTTGAACCGGGGACGTACTGGCACGCGCACCAGAGTAGCCAGATTGACAGGTGGCATAGTTGCCACGTGCTTCTGCTTCCCGCTCAGCGGCCCGGCTACCAGGCGCACGGTTGAGCATCGACCTGTCCCACCACGGTGACGCGGACCTCGTTCCCGGCCTTGTCGACCTGGCGGTCAACGTGCGGACGGGCGGGACGCCGCGGTGGCTCGCGGACCGCATCCGGGGCACCGATCTGACCGCCTACCCCGACCAGCGCAAGGCGGTCGCCGCCGTGGCGGCCCGCCATGGTCGTGCCAGGGACGAGATCTTGCTCACGGCGGGCGCGGCCGAGGCGTTCGTGCTGCTAGCGCGGGCGCTGCGGCCCCGGCACGCGGTCGTCGTGCACCCGCAGTTCACCGAGCCGGAGGCCGCGCTGCGCGCCGCCGGACACCAGGTGCACCGGGTAGTGCTGCCGTTCCCGTTCGTCCTTGACCCGGAACTGGTGCCGGCCGACGCGGACCTCGTCCTCGTCGGCAACCCCACCAACCCGACCTCCGTGGCGCACCCGCGTGCGGCGCTGCTTCAGCTGATCCGGCCGGACCGGATCGTCGTCGTCGATGAGGCGTTCGCCGACTGCCTGCCGGGAGAGCACGAGTCGCTCGCCGGCCACGACCTGAGCGGGCTCGTCGTGATTCGCAGCCTCACCAAGGCCTGGGGGCTGGCCGGCCTGCGGGTCGGCTATCTGCTCGCCGCCCCGGACACCGTCCGCCGGCTGGCGGCCGCGCAGCCGCTGTGGGCCGTGTCCGCGCCGGCGCTGACGGCGTGCGTCGCCACCGCGTCCCCGTCCGCGCTACGCGAAGTGCGGGAGTGGGCCGTCGGGCTCGCGGCGGAGCGCGCGCACCTGCTGCGCCGCCTGGACGAAACCCGCGAGATCCGGGTCGGGCCGGCCGCGGCGGCGTCGTTCGTGCTGCTTGACACCCGGATCGCGGACATACGCGCCCGGCTGCTGCGCCGGGGCTTCGCGGTCCGGCGCGGCGAGACGTTCCCCGGCCTCGGCCCGGGCTGGATCCGCGTCGCCGTCCGGGACACCGGAACATCCGACCTGTTCACGGCGGCGCTCGCCGACGCGGTTCGCCGGCCGGCCTGAAACGGTGTTCGCGCGAGTGTCATAGCAACACCCGGCACCCGATACTGACGGGATCGTGTCACCCGATCGGGCGTCATGACAGGGTCGCCCCTAATCGAGAAGACTAGCCGTGCGCCAGTCAAGGACTGATGACGCACGGCGCCGGTCATGCAGCCTGGCGTCGGCTGCGGCCGATTCGCCTGGTGGCTCCGGGGGGGGCTTGGGTGTCCCGGGCCATCACCGGCCCGGGGAACCCAGGCTGGGGCGATCGGCCGCGGCGCGCGCGAAAGACGTGTAAGGAATGATCTCGCCCGGCTTGATCACGCCGTCCTCGATGGCGCGGGCGAGCAGCGCGTCCTTGCTCGGCGCGGTCCGCCCCGTGGCCGCGTACTTGGCGCGCGCGCGGCTGATGTATTGCCGGACCGTGTTCTCGCTGATCGCCATGCGCCGCCCGACCGATGCTTTCGACATACCCTGGAACCACAGCAGCAGCGCCTGCCGCTCTTGTTCCGACAGCGTGGGCCGAGCCGGTCGCTGGTCGGCGAGCATCGCCCTGGCTTGCGAACGGGTCATGTACGGCCGGTCGGTGGCGGCCGCCAGCACGGCCTCGACCAGATGGTCGCGGCCCTCCTCCTTGGACACGTAGGCGTGCGCGCCGTTGTCAAGCGTCTCCATCACGATCGCCGGATCGCTGTGCCCGGAGAAGGCCACGACCCGGTATCCGGTTGCCACCAGCCCGGGGATCTGCGAGGTGACCAGCTCGCCGGACAGTTCCAGGTCCAAGATGACCACGTCGGCCGGCGACCCTGGCACGGCGCGCAGCGCGGCCAGGTCGCGCGCCGTTTGCACCAGCCGTACCCGCTCCCCGGGATCCGAACGGATCCAGGACGCCACCCCCTCGGCCACGACCGGATGGTCTTCGATGATCGCCACGGTTACTGGCTGTTCCATCGCGCCTCCGCCCAGAGCATGCCGTCGTCTTGCTGCTGTTCGATGGCAACCCCCGCGCCGACCGCGGGCAGCCGGACGACCGCGCCGGTATCGGCGACGAAGCTGACGGCGATTCCCGCGGTCACCGACGCCAGGGTGATCCGCGCCTGGCTGCGCGCCGCGGTCAGGATCGCGATGGCGGCGTCGGTGATCACCCGCCGGGCCGGGCCGGGCACCTGCGGCAGCGGCCCGGCCGTCTCGATCTCGACGGCGACCCCGCGCCGCTCGGCCACATCGGCGCTCGCGTGCAGTTCGTGCACCAGCGATCCCGGTACCTCATCGCCCTCGGCCAGCAGCCGGCGCAGCCGGGCCGCCTGGATCGCGCACCTGACGCGCACCTGCGTGTCGCCCGGGTCAGCCGTCTGCGCCGCCAGCTCGGCGTCCAGCGGGACGGCGGTCTCCTGCAGCGCCAGCCAGCGGGCGTGCCGGGCGGCCCGGATGATCTCCGCGGTGGCGGCCCGCTCGCGCGCGGCGTCCTCACTCCGCGCCGCCGCGG
>DATMKQ010000432.1:0-38165 GCA_035571275.1 Trebonia sp. | reverse complement strand
GTGGACGCGAAGAACCCGCCGATGGACACGATGATGAGGACGATGATGACGTCCAGGACGACCCTGCTCACGCTGCGATCGCCGACTTCCTCCGATGCGGGTCCGTTGACATTCCGCGAGACCACGATACCGGGCGGGGGGATAGGTCCAGGTTTGCGGAACGCATTCGGTACTGTCGGTGCCACGCGCGCCGCTCCCGCGGCGCACCCAGCGGCGCATCCCTGGGAGGCGCATTGAAACTGCTGGTCACCGGCGGAGCCGGGTATATCGGCAGCGTGGTCGCCGCCAAGCTCGCCGCGGCCGGGCACCAGGTTACCGTGCTCGACGACTTGTCCACGGGGCACGCCGACGCGGTGCCGGCCGACGTCGCCTTCCTGCCCGGCACGCTGCGCGACGATGCCAAGGCGGCACTGGGCGCCGGAACGGACGCGGTCCTGCACTTCGCCGCCAAGTCGCTCGTTGGCGAATCGGTCCAGCACCCGCAGATGTACTGGTCAGCCAATCTCGGCGGGACGCTCGCCCTGCTCGACGCGATGCGCGAAGCGGGTACGCGGAAGATCGTGTTCTCCTCCTCCGCCGCCGTCTACGGCGAGCCTGAGCAGACGCCCATCCCGGAGACCGCCCCGCCCCGCCCCACCAGTCCGTACGGCGCATCGAAGATAGCCGTTGACACGACCCTGACCGAATACGCGAGGCTGCATGGCTTCGGCGCGGTCAGCCTGCGTTACTTCAACGTGGCCGGAGCCTTCCGAGCCGCCGACGGCGGCTGGCTGGGAGAGCGCCATCACCCCGAAACCCACCTGATCCCGAATGTACTCGCCCGCGGCGGGCAGGAACTCTTCGTTCGGATCAATGGAATTGATTACCCAACCCCCGACGGAACCTGTGTGCGGGACTACATTCACGTCAGCGACCTGGCCGACGCCCATCTGCTCGCGCTGGGCGCGTGCGAGCCAGGGCGGCACCTCACCTACAACCTCGGCGACGGCGCCGGTTTCTCGGTTCGCCAGGTGATCGACGTGTGCCGGGAGGTGACGGGGGTCGAGATCATCGCGGAAGAGGGGCCGCGGCGATCCGGTGACCCGGCCGTCCTTGTCGCCTCGTCAGACCTGATCCAGGCCGAACTCGGCTGGCACGCCTCGCACGACCTGCGGGCCATGGTGTCTGACGCCTGGCAGTGCGTACTCGCGCGCCCGCCGCGGTGAGCGGCTGCGTGTGGTTCGCCCCGGGGCGAGCCAACCTGATGGGCGAGCACACGGACTACAACAAGGGTTTCGTGCTCCCCTTCGCGCTGGCCCAGGGCGTCACCGCGGCCGTCGTCGGCCGGCCGGACCGGTTGCTCGTGCTGCGGTCCAGGCAGGTCCCAGACGAGCCGGTTACGGTGTCTGTCGATTCGCTCGCGCCAGGCTCCGTGACGGGATGGGCGGCCTACCCCGCGGGTGTCGCCTGGGCGCTGCGGGCCGCCGGCTATCCGGTCGGCGGAGCTTCGATCGACATCGACTCCGACCTGCCGGTTGGCGCGGGGGTGTCTTCCTCGGCCGCCCTCGAGTGCTCGGTGGCGCTCGCGCTGTGCGGCCTCGGCGGAGCCACCGTCGCGCGGCGTGACCTGGCCGCGATCGCTAAGCGCGCGGAAAACGAATTCGTCGGCGCGCCGACCGGGATCATCGACCAGTTCGCCGCCCTGCTCTGCCGGGCCGGTCACGCGATGCTGCTGGACTGCAGGACGCTCGAGGTGAGCCAGGTACCGTTCCGGCCTCGCCGCGACGGGATGGCCGCGCTGATCGTCGACACCCGCGTGCCGCACGCCCTCGTCTCGGGCGAATACGGGCAACGGCGAGCCGAGTGTGAGGCGGCCGCGCAGGCGCTCGGCGTGCCGGCCCTCGGCTGGATCGCCGACCCCGGCGCCGCCGACCGGCTGGCCGATCCCGTGCTCAGACGGCGCGCGCGCCACGTGATCTCCGACAGCGCCCGCGCCAGGGCGATAGCGTCCGCGCTGCGGGATGAGGACGCCGGCACCCCGCCGCCCGATACGTACAGGTTCGTCGGGGAACTGCTCACCGAGGGCCACCTGTCGCTGCGCGACGATTTCGAGGTCTCCTGGCCGCAGGCCGACGCGGCGGTCGACGCGGCGATCGCGGCCGGGGCCTACGGCGCGAAGATGATCGGCGGCGGATTTGGCGGATCGGTACTCGCGCTCGTCCCCGCGGACCGGCTGGACGCGGTGCGGGCCACGCTTACCGACGCGTTCACCCGGCGATCGTGGAAGCCGCCGGAATTCCTGGACGCGATCCCGTCCGCAGCCGCCCGCCGGATCTCATAGTGCGCGAAGATGACCGGGTGACCATACGGGATGAGGCAGCCGCGCTCACAGACGAGATCGCGGAGCTACGGCACGACATCCACCGCGAGCCTGAGATCGGCCTGCAACTGCCCAGGACGCAGCGCAAGGTGCTCGCCGCGCTGGCAGGATTGCCGCTCGAGATCACCATCGGCCGCGAGCTCACATCGGTGACCGCCGTGCTGCGCGGCACGCGTCCAGGTCCCGTGGTGCTGCTCCGCGCCGACATGGACGCCCTGCCGGTAACCGAGGCGACGGGGCTGCCGTACGCCTCCCGAATCGACGGCACAATGCACGCCTGCGGGCACGACCTGCACACGGCGATGCTGGCTGGCGCGGCGCGCCTGCTCAGCGCCCGGCGAGCCGAACTCGCCGGGAGCGTGATCTTCATGTTCCAGCCGGGCGAAGAGGGCTGCCACGGCGCCAGGTACATGATCGACGAGGGCGTGCTCGAGGCGGCTGGCGAGCGGCCCGCGCACGCGTACGGGATACACGTCCTGTCGCAGGAGTTGCGTATCGGCGCCTTCTCCACTAGGCCCGGTCCGTTTCTCGCCGCGACCGATTCGCTCGACGTCACGGTCCTCGGCCGCGGCGGGCACGCCTCTGTGCCGTTTGTCAACGCCGACCCGGTGCCCGCGGCATGCGAGATGGTGACGGCGCTACAGACGATGGTGACCCGCCGCTTCGACGTATTCGACCCGGTGGTGATCACGGTGGGCAGCCTGCACGCCGGCACCGCGCGCAACGTGATTCCCGATACGGCCACGTTCTACGCCACGGTACGGTCCTTCTCCGAGCAGGCGAGAAAGCGACTCGAACTAGAGTCGGTGCGCCTCGTTCGGGATATAGCTCACGCGCATGGGCTCGAGGCGGACGCTCAGTACACCCGCGGTTACCCGGTTACTGTCAATGACAGCGCCGAGGCGGCATTCGCCGCCGAGGCGGTGTCTGAATTGTTCGGCGCCGACCGGGCGCGGCTGCGCGCGCACCCGCTGACCGGCGGCGAGGACTTCTCCTACGTGCTTGAGCAGGTCCCTGGCGCCTTCATCATGCTGGGGGCGTGCCCGCCGGAGGCGGACCCGGAGACGGCGCCGTCCAACCACTCCGCGGTCGCCGTCTTCGACGACCGGGCGCTGGCGGACGGCACCGCCCTCTACGCCGGACTAGCCCTGCGCCGCCTGGCGGCTGGCTGATACCCAGCCGGGACAGGGGCGGCTAGAGGCTGGCGACGTCAGCCTGCTTGGCGCGCACCGCCTCGGCGGCCTCGCGCAGCGCCGCTAGCTCCGTATCCGACAGGTCGCGCTCGACCACGCGGCGCACCCCCACGGAGCCGATCTCGGCCTCGACGCCGAGGTACACGCCGCTGATGCCGTACTCGCCGTCGACCCAGGCGCAGACCGGCATGATCGCGCCGGAGTCCTCGGCGACCGCGCGGGCCATTCGCGCGGCGGCCGCGGACGGAGCGTAGTAGGCCGATCCGGTCTTGAGCAGCGCGACGATCTCGCCGCCGCCGTTACGGGTGCGGGTCACCAGCGCGTCGATCTCCGCGTCCGGCATGAACTCCGGCAGCGGCTTGCCGTCCACGAAGCAGGCCGACGGCACCGGCACCATGGTGTCGCCGTGCGAGCCCAGCGTGAGCGTCGTCACAGACCCGACCGGCACGCCCAGCTTTTCCGCCACGAAGTAGCTGAACCTGGCGGTGTCCAGCATGCCCGCCTGCCCGAGCACGCGGTGGTGCGGGAACCCGGAGACCTTGGCGGACAGCGCGGTCATCTCATCGAGCGGGTTGGACACGACGATGAGCACAGCCTCCGGGGCGTGCTTGGCGACGTTCTCCACCACGTCCCTGACGATCTTGGCGTTGACCTCGATCAGGTCCATGCGGCTCATGCCGGGCTTGCGGGGCAGGCCGGCGGTGATCACCACGATGCCGGCGCCGGCGATCGCTTCGTACCCCTCGCCCGACGGGCCGGTCGTCTGGCCCGTCACCGTGGTCTCGAACCCCTCGACCGGCCGCGACTGATTCATGTCCAGCGCGAGACCCTCGGGCTTGCCGTCGATGATGTCGGTGAGCACGACTTCGTCGAAGATGTCGTACTCAGCAAGCCGCTGCGCGGTGGTCGACCCGTAGAAGCCGGCCCCGATGACGGCTACCTTTCCCTTACGAGACATTCGTGAATTCTCCCTGTTGATGGTCAACGAGCGACGTCAGCGAGCCATCGCGGCACGCAGGTTATCGTCAAGCGCCGCGAGGAACCCCTCCGTGTTCAGCCACGTTGTGTCCGGGCCCACGAGCAGCGCCAGGTCCTTCGTCATCTGCCCGTTCTCGATGGTGGACACGCAGACCTGCTCCAGGGTCCTGGCGAACTCGGTGACCTCGGGCGTGCCGTCGAGCTCGCCGCGGTGGGCCAGCCCCCGCGTCCACGCGAAGATCGACGCTACCGGGTTGGTCGAGGTCGGCCTGCCCTGCTGGTATTGACGGTAGTGCCTGGTCACGGTGCCGTGCGCGGCCTCGGCTTCCACGGTACGCCCGTCCGGCGTCATCAGGACGCTGGTCATCAGGCCCAGCGAGCCGTATCCCTGGGCCACCACGTCGGACTGCACGTCCCCGTCGTAGTTCTTGCAGGCCCAGACGATGCCGCCGTCCCACTTCAGCACCTGCGCGACCATGTCATCGATGAGGCGGTGCTCATAGGTGATGCCCGCCGCCTCGAATTCCGACTTGAACTCCGACTCGAAGGTCTCCGCGAAGATGTCCTTGAAGCGCCCGTCGTACGCCTTGAGAATCGTGTTCTTCGTGGACAGGTACAGCGGGAACTTCCTGTTGAGGGCGTACCGCATGGTGGCGCGCGCGAAGTCGCGGATCGAGTCGTCATAGTTGTACATGGCCATCGCCACGCCGCCGCCGGTGAACCTGGCGACTTCAAGCTCGATGGGCCGGCCGTCGTCGGAGTCAGGCACGTACGAAATCGTCACGGTGCCCGGGCCCGGTACCACGAAGTCAGTCGCCTTGTACTGGTCGGCGTGCGCGTGCCTGCCGATGATGATCGGCTTGGTCCAGCTCGGCACCAGCCGGGGGATGTTGGAGATGACGATCGGCTCGCGGAAGATGACGCCGCCCAGGATGTTCCTGATCGTGCCGTTCGGGGACCGCCACATCTTCTTCAGCCCGAACTCGGTCACCCGCGCCTCGTCAGGGGTGATCGTGGCGCATTTCACCCCGACCCCATGCCGCTGGATAGCGTGTGCCGCGTCGATCGTCACCTGGTCGTCGGTGGCGTCCCGGTGCTGGACGGACAGGTCGTAATACTCCAGGTTGACATCGAGGTACGGGAGTATCAGCTGGTCCTTGATGAACTGCCAGATGATCCGGGTCATCTCGTCGCCGTCTAGCTCGACGACAGGATTGGCCACCTTGATTTTGGACATGTTTTCCGTGTTTCCCTTTCATCGGCGGGCCGGCCATTCTCCCTTGTGCGGATAGCGGCCCTAAGCGCGGCAGCACCAGGCCCGCTATGAGCAGGCCGGCGCCGAAGACAATGAGCGTGGCAGTGTCAAGGACCCGGCCTCTCGAGGCGAGCAGGTCCGCCACTGCGCGCGGCAGCAGCAGCCGCAGGACGGCGGCGACGAGCAGCGCCGCGCCGGCCACGATCCCGCCGCGGCCGCCGCCGTTCGAACCCTGGTGCCAGGCGATATACAGCCCGGCGGCGATGACGGTGAGAACGGCTAGGTAGGGGACAACGCCGACCACGCTCAGCTTCGGATCGCCCCGCCGCTCCGTGGCGGCAGTTCCGCGCACCAAGGACCCGGAGCGGTGCGAGCCGGGCGGCGCATGCCGTGGCATGGACGACCTCCTCTATCCGCCGGGACATCCTCCAGGCTGGTGTCGTCACCGCGCGTCCCGGCACGTCGGGCGAACCGTCACCCGCAGGTGAGCCCCCCGCGGGTTCCTCCGCGTGACCGCGGTGCCCGCACTCCATTATGGGTTATGGCCCGATGCGCCCGGTCCCGTGCCCACGGCTCGCCTTCTTGCTGCTCACCGGGCAGCTTACCGGCGGCGGGACCAGGCTCGCGCGGGACCGTCCCGCATCCGCGCGAATGGGCGCAGGAGTGGCGATAACCGACTTACGTCGTATATCGCGAAGCTTTTCACGGTACTGCCGCGATCAGAGAGGGTAACGCTAGAGTGAGATAAACGTCACGTCTTCGATAGACGGGAGGGTCTGGCGTGGACACGCCCTACATTCGCATTGAGGACACCGGGGTGCTCATTCCGCTACGCGAGGAGATCACCACGATCGGCCGAGGCCACGGGGTGGATGTACGGCTTGACGACCCGAGCGTGTCCCGGCTGCACGCCGAGATCGTCCGGCGCGGCCCCTACATCTACATATCCGACCTCGGATTATCACGTAACGGCACGCGGGTTAACGGGAGGCCGATAGCCCGCCGGGTACTTGACGACGGCGACGTGCTGAGCTTCGGCTCGGCCCGCTGCAAGATCGAGGGGGTTCCGACGGAAGAACTAGCCGCCGAGGCCGAGCTTCGCCGCTCCGCCGCCCCCGAGCTGACCCGCAGGGAACTCGACGTGCTCATCTCGCTGTGCCGCCCCGCGCTATCGGACGACGCGTTCGTCACGCCGGCCACCGCGCGGGAGATAGCCGGGGACCTGGTGGTGACCGAGGCCGCGGTCAAACAGCACCTGTTGCGGCTGTACCAGAAGTTCCGCGTCCCCGAGGGGCTGAACCGGCGTACCCGGCTCGCCAACGAGGTCATCGCGCTTGGCCTCGTCCGGCCGCTAGCCGAGCACGGTTCACGGCACGTGCAGCACGCCCACAGCGTTGCGCAGCAGCCACTTCTGGACGGTGTGCAGCGTTCCGCCCATTGACGGCAGGACGTGCGGCAGCATCCAGCTGGTGGCCGGCCAGATCACAGGCGGCTGGGAGAGCGCGGAGGACACCGTGGCCGCCGCGAGAGCCCAGGTGGCGATGATAGCGACCACCATGGCGGCCCTGGTGCGTATCACCGTGGCCGAAATGCGCCGGAGCTGACGCCGCGGCCTGCGAGATCCCGGGCCGATCGCGTAAACCGCGACCGCGGCACCGGCCGCCCAGCTGCCGGCCGCGGGCAGCGTCTGGGTGTGACCCACGGTGACCGAGGCGCCCGCCGCGACCCCCGCGGCGAGCAGCGCGAGCGGCGCGATCGCCACCGTGGCGAACAGTGCGCGCACCACGGTCCAGGGGGCGCTGACGACAACGATGAAGACGTCGCTGGGCCGGGCACCGCGCACCGAGCGCCGCTCCGCCAGGCCCGCCTGCGCGCGGTCCGCCGCGCGCAGCAAGGTGATCACGGTGAGCGAAAGGGCCGTCCCCGCGACGGGAAGGAGCACGCTGAGCGCGACGGCCGCGATGCCGAACGCTAGCAGGACCAGGCCATGTCCGGGTATGCGCGCGCCTGACGGCGCGGCCTGCCCACCATGCCCGCTCGCCGAGCGCGCTGGCCGTGCATAGTCGACTGGCGGCAGCAGGTCAACCACGTCCGCGGCGGCCTCGGCCGGGCCACGGTACGGAAGCGGCGGGGCGGGCGCCGGGCGGGCGGGCGCCCGCGGCGCGGCCCGTACGGCCGCCTCAGCCGCCCCCGGCGGGCTCACCGGCCCCGCGGGACCGAACCAGGCTGGGCGCACCGCCGAACTGTCCAGGTCGTCGCGCCACGGGACCGCCGCTGACGCGAGCCGTGTGCCGTTCGGCCCGGCTGTCGTCGGCGGGCAGAAGCCGTCGAGACGCAGCCGCGCACAGTGCTCGGCCAGGACCTGGGCCGAAGGGCGAGCCTCGGGGTTAACCGAGAGTGCCGCGGCGACCAGTGGCAGAAGCGGCGCGGGGATGCCATCGAGTTCGGCCTTCCCCTGGAGCACGCGGAAGAAAATCGTCTGGTATGTCCCGGCTCCGTACGGCTGCCGGCCGGTGGCGGCGAACGCGAGGGTGGCACCCCAGGAGTGCACGTCGGCCGCCCCTGTGCTCGGCTGCCCCTCGATGACCTCGGGCGCGAGGTAGCCCGGGGTGCCCATCACCATGCCGGTCTGGGTGAGCCGGGTCGCATCGGGGATGTGCGCGATGCCGAAGTCGATCACCACGGGCTGGCTGTCCATCAGCATGACGTTGCCCGGCTTGAGGTCACGGTGTATGACGCCGGCCGCGTGGATCGCGGCGAGAGCCGCCGCCAGGCCAATGGCCAGCCGCTCAAGCTGGAAGCCGCGCAGCGGGCCGTTGTCCTTGACCCAGTCATCGAGCGTCTGCCCGGGCACGTACCTGGTCACGATGTACGGCGAGGGTCCTGTGACATCCGCGTCGAGGATTTCGGCGACGTACCGGCTGCGCACGCGCCGCATCGTCTCCACCTCGCGGAACAGCCGGCGGCGAGCGGTCGGATCCGCGGTTACCGCTGGTCCGAGGACCTTTACGGCGACGGGGCGGCCCTCCGCATCGCGAGCCAGGTACACCATGCCCATTCCGCCTTCGCCGATCTTCTCGAGAAGACGGTAGGGTCCGATCTTTCCTGGGAGGAAATCCAGTGCAGGCATCGTGCTCTCAGAGTACGGTCCCGCGCGAGGTTTTTCTGTAAAGGGTCGATTACGACGGCCTGAGCTCACAAGCGGATAAGGAGCCCGTCACTAGCCGGCGCAGCGCCTCCGCGGCCTGGGCGTTGTCCTCCGCGTGCTGGACAAGGGCGCTGGCCAGAGCGCTCGCCCACTGCTGCAGCGGCACATTCTGCCGGGACAGCACCACACCGCGGACCTCCCGGCAGATCTCGGCGGCCGGCTGGCCGTTCCTGACAGCGAGCGTCATCAGCTGGTCGCCGAGCCGGATCGCGACCTTCGAAATCTCGCCGGGGCGACCGCGCATCCGGTCGGACATCGACCGCTCTCGCTCGACCGTCACGTAGTCAGGCGGCAGCGCCTCGCTGAGCGATTTGGATAGCACGCGCGTGTACACCGCCACGTCAGCGCTGTCCATCCGCAGCGCCGCTGTGACCATCTCGAGCGAGAGCTCGTCGTCTGGCTCAGTCATCTTGCTCAGTACCGTACACCGGGCCGCCGCGTTCAGCGTCCGCCGAAGGCGGCCTTACCCGGGCCTTTCTCGACGAAGCTGTGCATTCCCGTCTTCTGGTCCTCGGTGGCGAAAAGCGCGGCGAACTGAAGCCGCTCGATTTCGAGTCCGGTGGCCAGATCCACCTCAAGGCCGTCGTTGACAGCCTGCTTCGCGGCGCGCAGCGCGAGCGCCGGGCCGGTCGCGTACCTGGCGACCAGGTCCGCCGCCGCCCGGTAGACCTCGGTGTCAGGAACCACCTTGTCGGCCAGGCCGATCGCCAGGGCCTCGTCAGCCGCGACATGCCTGCCGCTGAAGATCAGGTCCTTGGCCCGGGACGGGCCGATCAGCCGCGGCAGCCGCTGTGTCCCGCCCGCGCCCGGGATGATGCCGAGCAGGATCTCCGGCTGGCCCACCTTGGCTTTCTCGCCGAGCACCCGGAAGTCGGCGCACAGCGCCAGTTCCAGCCCGCCGCCGAGCGCGTACCCGGTGACAGCGGCCACGACCGGCTTGGGGATATGCGCGACTGCGCTGAACGCGGCCTGCAGCCGGGCCGAGTGCTCGGCCATCTGCGGATACCCCAGGCTCGCCATCTCCTTGATGTCGGCGCCCGCGGCGAAGACCCGCTCGCCGCCGTAGAGGATGACCGCGCGGATCGCCGCATCCGCGCTGACCTGCGCCGCGGCGACCCCGATCTCGTCTTGCATGTGAGCGTTGAGCGCGTTCATCTTCGGCCGGTCCAGCCGGATCGTCGCGATCGCGCCCGCCACCTCGACCCGCACGAACTCGCCCAAGCCACCCACCTCCAGGATCGGAGCCGCTACCGCGGCATCCCTACGCTACAGCCGGTCCCAGAGCCGCCGATCATGAACCACAGCCGGGACTTGGTCACGCCCGCATATGGATTTATTTGCGGTTCGCGGCGTCCTGACCCCGCGAACCGCAAATAAATCACGAGGGAACCCTTTGGCCGGCCGACGACCCGGGATCCAGCGTGTTGCCGCGTTACCTGAGGTCGCCGTTGGTCATGCCGGCGGGGGCGTCGGGGTAGGTGACCAGGCCGAGTTCGGCGCGGCTGGCCAGCAACGGGTGCTTCGGCAGCACCCGCACCGTATAGCCGAACAGCCCGGGCTGCCCCAGCTCCACCGCGCCCCAGAACCGGGCCTGCGGGCCAGGCGCCGAGTCGTCGGCGGCCAGCGTGACGTAGGTCGGCTCGGTGATCTCGTCGTCCTCCCCAGTACGGCCGCAGACGACCTCGACGGAGACGTCGGAGGCGGTGAGCCCGCCGAGCGCGGCGGTCACCCGCACGTCGAGCACCGCGCCCAGGCTCGGCTCGGCGCCGTCCGCCTCGACGTGCTCGATCCGCACCGCCGGCCACGCCTCCCTGACTCGCTCCTTCCACGCGGCGAGCTCCCGCGCGGCGGCGAAGCTGTCCGCGGCCAGTGCCCGGCCCGATTCCGCGGCAGGCACGTACAGGTGGCGCACGTAGTCGCCGACCATCCGGTCCGCCTGGACCAGCGGTCCCAGGCTGCGCAGCTCGTGCCTGATCATCTCGACCCAGCCCCCGGGCACACCGTCGGCGCTGGCGTCGTAGAACAGCGGCGCCACCGACTTCTCGAGCAGGTCGTACAGCGCCGACGCCTCGAGTTCGTCCCGCCGGACCGGGTCGGCGACGCCGTCGGCGGTGGGGATCGCCCAGCCGTTCGCGCCGTCGAACCACTCGTCCCACCAGCCGTCCCGCACGGACACGTTGAGCCCGCCGTTCAGCGCCACCTTCATGCCGGAAGTACCGCACGCCTCCAGCGGCCGCAGCGGGTTGTTCAGCCAGACGTCACAGCCCGCCACCAGCGCGTGGCCCAGCGCCATGTCGTAGTCAGGCAGGAAGACGATGCGGCGGCGCACGGCGTCGGCGTCCGCGAACCTGACCATCTGCTGGATCAGCCGCTTGCCGCCCTCGTCGGCCGGGTGCGCCTTCCCGGCGATCACGATCTGGATGGGCCGGTCCGGGTCGAGCAGCAGCCCGGTGAGCCGCTTCGGGTCGTTCAGCATCAGCGTCAGCCGCTTGTACGACGGCACCCGGCGGGCGAACCCGATCGTCAGCACCTGCTCGTCAAGGACGTCGTCGATCCAGGTGAGCTCGGCGCCGGAGGCGCCGCGCTGCTGCCACGACTCACGCAGCCGCCGCCTGGTCTGTGTCACCATCCGGGCCCGCAGCCGCCGCCTGATCTGCCACAGCCTGGACCCGTCGGACGCCGCCGCGGTGGTCGCGTCACCAAGCTCGGAGATGTCCCTGGCCACCCAGGTTGGCGCGTGCACGCCGTTGGTGATCGACCCGATCGGCACCTCGGAGGTGTCGAAACCCGGCCACAGGCCAGCGAACATCTCCCGGCTCACCTGACCGTGCAGCACCGACACGCCGTTGACCCGCTGCGCCAGTCGCATGCCCATCACGGCCATGTTGAACACATGCGGGTCCCCGCCTGGATAGGTCTCCGCGCCGAGCGCGAGCATCCGGTCAAGCGGCAGCCCGGCCCCGGCCGTGACCGCGGCGGTGAAGTACCGCTCCACTAGCTCGCGCGGGAACCGGTCGATGCCCGCGGGAACCGGGGTGTGCGTCGTGAACACCGTGCCGGCCCGGCCCACTTCCAGGGCCTCGTCGAAGGTCAGGCCCGACTCCACGTACTCGCGGATCCGCTCCAGGCCCAGGAAGCCAGCGTGGCCCTCGTTGGTATGGAAGACCTCCGGCTCCGGGTGGCCGGTGATCGCGCAGAACGCGCGCACGGCGCGGACCCCGCCGATGCCGAGCAGCAGTTCCTGCCGCAGCCTGTGCTCGCTGCCGCCCCCGTACAGCCGGTCGGTCACCTCGTGCAGCGCGAGCTCGTTTTCCTCAACGTAGGAGTCGAGCAGCAGCAACGGCACGCGGCCGACCTGGGCCACCCAGACCTGCGCGGTCAGCCGCTTGCCTCCGGCCAGCGCCACCGAGACATGGACCGGCTCCCCGTCCTCTTCCTGGGCAACGTTGCGCAGCAACGTGAGCGGCAGCCCGTTCGGGTCGTCGGCCGGGTAGCGCTCGGTCTGCCAGCCGTCGGCGGACAGCGACTGGGTAAAGTATCCGTGCCGGTACAGCAGCCCCACCCCGATCACCGGGACACCCAGGTCGCTTGCCGACTTGAGATGGTCACCGGCCAGGATCCCCAGGCCGCCCGAGTACTGCGGCAGCACCGCCGTGATGCCGTACTCGGGCGAGAAGTACGCGATGGCGCCCGGCAGCGAGCCGGTGGCCCCGGCGTCGCCCGACTGGTACCAGCGCGGCTCCGTGGTGTACTCGCGCAGTTCGGCCAGCACGGCGTCCATGCGGCGCAGGAAGTCCTCGTCCCCAGCGAGATCGGCCAGGCGTCCTGGCCGCATCGAGCTGAGCATCGCGAAGGGGTCACCGCCCGACGCGGCCCAGCCGGCCGGGTCGATCGATTCGAAAAGCTCGACCGCACCTGGGTGCCAGGACCAGCGCAAATTCAGCATCAGGTCGTGCAGCGGCGCCAATGGCTGCGGAAGGGTCACGCGGACGGTGAAACGTCGGATCGCTCTCACGGGGAGTCATAATAAGGTCCCCGCGTGACTGCCGGCACACCATCGTCGCGGAGAGTCGGTTACCTCTCGGTTACGCAGGGGCGGCGTGAGTTCGTGAATCGCGAGTGGGTACGGTGACCGCGTGATCGGACGTATCCCCATCCTCGACATCGAGCCCGTGGTGGAGTGCGCGCGCCGCCCGGCCAAGGCGGTTGTCGGCGAAACCTTCCAGGTCAGCGCCACAGTTATCATCGAGGGCCACGGAGCGCTCGGCGCGGGTGTCGTGCTGCGAGATCCGGCGGGCAAGCCAGGCCCGCTGATCATGATGCGCGAGCTCGACCCCGGGACAGACAGATATGGCGCCGAGGTAACAGTCACTCGCGAGGGCGCCTGGCAGTTCCACATCGAGGCGTGGAGCGACCCGATAGCGCACTGGCATCACGACGCGGCCATCAAGGTCCCACGCGGCCAGGACGTCGAACTGATGCTGGCCCAGGGGGCACTGCTCTTCGAGCGGGCGGCACGGGCGATCAGGCAGCCGCCGGGCGCCGCCCCGCCCGCCGCCGCCCGCACCGTGCTCAACGGGCTCGCCAGGAAGCTCAGGGATCGCAGCCTGCCGCCCTGGGACCGGCTCGCGGCCACCGGCGCACCGGAGATCAGAAGCGCGCTGAACAGGTACCCGCTCCGCGACCTGATCACCAGGTCCTCCCGGATGCCGGTGCTCGTGGACAGGCTGCGCGCGCTGTACGGGTCCTGGTACGAGTTCTTCCCGCGGTCCGAGGGCGTCCAGTTCGACCCGATGGGCCGCAGGGAGCCGATATCGGGAACGCTGCGCACGGCCGCCCGGCGGCTCGAGGCGGTCGCCGAGATGGGATTCGACATCGTCTACCTGCCGCCCGTCCACCCGATCGGGACCACGTTCCGCAAGGGCCGCAACAACACGCCAGAAGCCAGGCCGGGTGACCCGGGATCGCCATGGGCGATCGGCTCTCCCGAGGGCGGGCACGACACCGTTCACCCCGAACTCGGCACGTTCGCCGACTTCACGGCGTTCGTCAGGCGGGCCAGGGAGCTCGGCCTTGAGGTGGCGATCGATCTCGCGCTCAACGCGTCACCGGACCACCCGTGGGTGAAGGAGCACCCGGAATGGTTCACCACGCGGGCCGACGGGTCAATCGCCTACGCGGAGAACCCGCCGAAGAAATACCAGGACATCTACCCGCTCAACTTCGACAACGACCCGGAGGGCCTGTACGCCGAGGTGCTGCGGGTCGTGCGGCTGTGGATCGACCACGGAGTGCGGATCTTCAGGGTCGACAACCCGCACACCAAGCCGCCGCGGTTCTGGGAACGGCTGCTCGCCGCCGTCAGGGAGACCGACCCCGATGTGCTGTTCCTGGCCGAGGCGTTCACCCGCCCGGCCATGATGCGCACGCTCGCGATGATCGGGTTCCACCAGTCGTACACGTACTTCACCTGGCGCAACAGCAAGGACGAGCTAACGGAGTACATGCTTGAGCTGGCCGGCCCCGCCGCCGCGTACATGCGCCCGAACTTCTTCGCCAACACCCCCGACATCCTGACCGAGTACCTGCAGCACGGCGGCCCGGCGGCGTTCAAGATCAGGGCGGTGCTCGCCGCGATGCTCAGCCCGACCTGGGGCATCTACTCAGGTTACGAGCTGTGCGAAAACACCCCGCTGCGGCCCGGCAGCGAGGAGTACCTGGATTCCGAGAAGTACCAGTACCGGGCGCGCGAGTGGGACGCCGCGGCGCGAGACGGTCTTGGAATCGGCCCATTTATTACAGATCTGAATCGAATCAGGAACAGCCACCCAGCGCTGCACTGGCTGCGTAATCTACGGTTCCATCACGCGGATCAGCCGGAGCTGATCTGCTTCTCGAAAAGGGTGACCGGGCGGGTGATATCCGCCGCGGGGACGGGTACGGGAAGCACCTACGGGGCAGATACGATCACGGAGAGATCCTCCGTGCTGGCGGCGCCGCAGGCGGGGGAACAGGTCGGCTCGGCTTCCGACACCGTCCTGGTTGTAGTGAATCTTGACCCGCATCAGGCCAGGGAGGCTACGGTCTGGCTGGATCTGCCCGCACTCGGAATAGATCGGCACGAGGGGTTCACCGTCGTCGATGAGCTCACTGGCGAATCATTCCGGTGGGGGGAGGCCAACTACGTGCGCCTCGACCCGGCCGTGCGGCCCGCACACATCTTCACCGTTACGCGTGACCTGGCATAGCCAACTGGCATAGCCAATTTGCCTGGCACGCGTCGCGCATATGCAGGAGACTCCAGCAGTGACAGAGCACGAGTCGGCAACGCGCCGGCCAGCCCCGGCACCGCACCACGCCGGCAACGCCGAGCCGCATTCCGTCGTCCCGCATTCCGTCGTCCCGCAGCCCGCTGTCCCGCAGTCCGCCATGCCGGCCGGCGCGCCAGGCGGGCCGGGCTCATCGGTCACCGCGCAGCCGTTCGCCTCGCCGCCGAGTGGGCCGGTTCCCGACTTCGCCCTCGACCGGCCGCGTGACCCCGAGTGGTACCGTCGCGCGGTCTTCTACGAGGTGCTCATCCGTGGCTTCCAGGACGCCAACGGCGACGGCACGGGCGACATCAGGGGCCTGACCTCCCGGCTCGATTACCTCCAGTGGCTCGGGATCGACTGCATCTGGCTGCTGCCCATCTACGAGTCCCCGCTCCGCGACGGCGGCTACGACATCTCGGACTTCATGCGCGTCCTCGGTGACTACGGGAACATCGCCGACTTCGTGGAGCTGGTCGAGGAGTCGCACAAACGCGGCATCAGGGTCATCGCCGACCTGGTCATGAACCACACCAGCGACCAGCATCCGTGGTTCCAGGCCAGCCGCAGCGAGCCGGATGGCCCGTTCGGTGACTTCTACGTGTGGTCGGACGAGCCGGACAAGTACGCCGACGCGCGGATCATCTTCGTCGACACAGAAACGTCCAACTGGACGTTCGACCCGGTCCGCGGGCAGTACTACTGGCACCGCTTCTTCTCGCATCAGCCGGACCTGAACTTCGAGAACCCCAACGTCCAGGACGCGATGATCGAGGTGCTGCGGTTCTGGCTCGACCTCGGCATCGACGGCTTCCGGCTGGACGCCGTGCCCTACCTCTACGAGCGCGAGGGCACCAACTGCGAGAACCTCAAGGAGACGCACGAGTACCTGAAGCGCATCCGCGCCGAGGTGGACAAGCTGTACCCGGACCGAGTGCTGCTCGCCGAGGCCAACCAGTGGCCGGCCGACGTGGTCCAGTACTTCGGCGACCCCGAGACCGGGGGCAACGAGTGCCACATGGCGTTCCACTTCCCGCTGATGCCGCGCATCTTCATGGCCGTGCGGCGCGAACAGCGCTACCCGATCTCAGAGATCCTGGCCCAGACACCGAAGATCCCCGCCGGCTGCCAGTGGGGCATCTTCCTGCGCAACCACGACGAGCTGACGCTCGAGATGGTCACAGACGACGAGCGGGACTACATGTACACCGAGTACGCCAAGGACCCGCGGATGAAGGCGAACATCGGCATCAGACGGCGGCTGGCCCCGCTGCTCGACAACGACAGGAACCAACTGGAGCTGTTCACCGCGCTGCTGCTGTCGCTGCCGGGCTCGCCGGTCATGTACTACGGCGACGAGATCGGCATGGGCGACAACATCTGGCTCGGCGACAGGGACGGCGTCCGCACTCCGATGCAGTGGACCCCCGACCGCAACGGCGGATTCTCCAGCACCGACCCGCAGCGCCTGTACCTGCCGCCGGTCATGGACCCGATCTACGGCTACCAGTCGCTGAACGTCGAGGCGCAGCAGCGTACCCCGCAGTCCCTGTTGCACTGGACCCGGCGGATGATCGAGATCAGGAAGCGGTTCCCGGTCTTCGGCCTGGGCGCCTACGAGGAGCTCACCTCGAGCAACCCGAGCGTGCTCGCCTTCGTGCGGGACTATGACGTGGCGAGCACGCTCCCGATGCGGCAGCCCGATGGCGAGCACGTCGCCCCACGCGAGCACGACGCGGCCGACCGGATACTCTGTGTCAACAACCTGTCGAGGTTCCCGCAGCCGGTCGAGCTCGACCTGCGCAGGTTCATCGGCGTCACCCCGATCGAATGCATGGGCGGAGTGACTTTCCCGCCCATCGGGGAGCTGTCGTACCTGCTGACATTGCCGGGACATGGCTTCTACTGGTTTCAGCTCCCGCCTGCGAGGGAGGATCATGACCGGTGACCGGGCCGACCGATAAGCCAGAGCAGCACTGAGTCAGGAATCGGCTCAGGAGGCCACCCGTGACCCAAGCCGGGGCTGAAAACGCCGGGGCTGACAACGCAGCAACCTACGGGATGAGCGAGACGATGGCTTTCGAGGACGCACTAGCCGCGTGGCTAGTCAGGCAGCGGTGGTTCGCCGGGAAGGGACGTGGCCTGCGTGACCTCGCGATCGTGGCGGACAGCGAGGTCGTCACCGGCGATCCGGAGCTGCGGCACCTGATCATCGCGGTCTCGCACGGCACGAGCGTCGACTACTACCAGGTTCTCGTCGGGCTGCGCCGCAGGCTCCCCGCCCGGCTTCGGCACGTGCGGATCGGCCCGTCGGGCGACGGAAGGCAAGCCTACGACGCGCTGCACGACTCGGACCTGACCAGGCCTTTGCTCGCCGCGATCGCGGCCGACCGCAGCATCGGTTCGCTGCACCTTCGCTCGGTGCCAGGCACCAGCGTCGTGACCGGCCTGGACAGCCTGGTGATCAGCGCCGAGCAGAGCAATACCAGCCTGGTGTTCGGCGATGAATCGATCCTCAAGGTGTTCCGCCGGGTCTCTCCGGGGCCCAACCCCGACCTCGAAGTGACCACCGCGCTGGCCCGGCTCGGGTCGCCGCACGTGGCGGAGCCGCTCGGCTGGATCGAGACAAGGCTCGAGGGGGTCACCACCAGCCTGGCGATCCTGTCCAGGTTCCTGCGGCTGGCCTCGGACGGCTGGCTGCTCGCGGCGACAAGCGTGCGGGACCTGTACGCGACCGAGGGCGCCACCGAGGGCACGGCCGTGCGCGCGGCCGAAGCCGGCGGCGATTTCGCCGGCGAGGCGCACCGGCTCGGCGTGGCCACCGCGCAAGTGCACGCCGACATGGCCGCGGTGTTCGGCACCGACGAGCTCGGCCCTGACGCGATCGGGGAGCTGAGCGAACGGATGTACCGCAACCTGGACATAGCCCGGGCGGCGGTGCCCGAGCTCGGCAGGTACGCCGAGATGATCGGCGCCGCGTACGCGGCGCTGACGAAGCTCCAGGGCCCGTTCCCCGTGCAGCGTGTGCACGGGGATTACCACCTCGGGCAGGTGCTGCGCACCGAGACTGGCTGGGTGGTGCTCGACTTCGAAGGCGAACCGGCGACCCCGCTCGTGCAGCGCCGCGCCCGGTCCTCGCCGCTGCGCGACGTCGCCGGGATGCTCCGCTCCTTCGACTACGCGGCCCGCCACCAGCTCATCGGCCACCCGGAGCAGGCCGCGCTCAACGCGGTCGCACGCGACTGGGTACGCAGGAACGCCGACGCGTTCTGCGCGGGGTACGCGGAGGCGGGCGGCCTCGATCCGGTCGCCAACGACGTGCTGCTGCGGGCGCTTCAACTGGACAAGGCCGTCTACGAAGTTCTCTACGAAGCCAGGCACCGGCCGTCCTGGCTGCCCATCCCGCTTGATTCTCTCGCGGAGTTCTAGCGGCTCCGCCGAAGGCAGAACACACATGGCAGAACAAAAGAACACGACGACGACAACTCAGAATCCCTCCGCTCCAGCAGGAGAGCTATCCCTCGGCGAGATCGAGCGCCTCGTCGCGGGTCAGCACCATGACCCGCATTCCGTGCTCGGCGCCCACCCGGAGCGCAAAGGCGTGACGATCCGCGCCCTGCGCCCGCTCGCCGCCTCCGTCACCGCCGTCCTTCCCGACGGCAGCCGCCACCCGATGACGCACCGCCACCAAGGGGTCTTCGAGGTGACGTTGCCAGAGGCGGACGGCTCCGTTCCGGAATATCGACTTGAAGTCACCTATCCGGGGCAGTCGTCGCGGACGAACGGAACCGCCGCAGGCGCCCCCGCCGACTGGCAGGACCTGCAGGACGATCCGTACCGGCACCTGCCCACGCTCGGGGAGTTGGACCTGCACCTGATCGCCGAGGGCCGGCACGAGCAGCTGTGGCGCGTGCTCGGCTCGCAGGCGCGCGAGACCGGTACGGCGTTCGCGGTCTGGGCGCCGAACGCGCGAGGCGTCCGCCTCGTCGGCGACTTCAACTTCTGGGACGGCCGCAGCTACCCGCTGCGCTCGCTCGGCGGCGCCGGCGTCTGGGAACTGTTCGTGCCCGGGGTAGGTCCTGGCGCTCACTACAAGTACTCGATCTGCGGGCCGGACGGAGTGTGGCGGGAAAAGGCCGACCCGATGGCCCGGCTGGCCGAGATGCCGCCCGCCACCGCCTCGGTCGTCTACGAATCGTCGTACGAATGGGACGACGCGCAGTGGCTGACGACGCGAGCCGCCACGCAGCCGCAGACCAGCCCGATGAGCGTGTACGAGGTGCACCTCGGGTCATGGCGGCCGGGGCTGTCCTACCGCGAGCTCGCCGTCGAACTCGCCGCCTACGTGACCGACATGGCGTTTACCCACGTCGAGTTCCTCCCCGTCGCCGAGTACCCGTTCGGCGGATCGTGGGGGTACCAGGTCACCTCGTACTACGCGCCGACTTCGCGGTTCGGCACGCCCGACGACTTCCGGTTCCTCGTCGACACGCTGCACCAGGCGGGTATCGGGGTGCTGGTCGACTGGGTTCCCGCGCATTTCCCGCGCGATTCCTGGGCGCTCGCCGAATTCGACGGCACCCACCTGTACGAGCACGCCGACCCTAAGCTCGGGGCGCACCCGGACTGGGGCACGCTGGTGTTCAACTACGGCCGCCCCGAGGTCCGCAATTTCCTCGTCGCCAACGCCATTTACTGGCTAGAGGAATTCCATATCGACGGCCTGCGAGTAGACGCCGTCGCGTCGATGCTCTACCTCGACTACTCCCGCCGGGCCGGCGAGTGGACGCCCAACAAATTCGGCGGCAGGGAAAACCTGGACGCGATCTCGTTCCTCCAGGAAGTCAACGCCACCAGCTACAAGCGGGTGCCTGGCATCATGATGGTCGCGGAGGAATCGACGGCGTGGCCAGGGGTTTCCCGGCCGGTGCACCTTGGCGGGCTGGGGTTCGGCTTCAAGTGGAACATGGGCTGGATGAACGACACGCTCGAGTACATGCGACGCGACCCGATCCACCGGCAGTACCACCACAACGAGCTGACGTTCTCCCTCGTTTACGCGTTCTCGGAGAATTTCATCCTGCCGCTTTCACACGACGAGGTCGTGCACGGCAAGGGCTCGCTGCTGGGGAAGATGCCCGGCGACGAATGGCGCCGGTTTGCGAACCTGCGCGCGCTGTTCGCCTTTATGTGGGCCCATCCAGGAAAGCAATTGCTTTTCATGGGCGGGGAATGGGGTCAGGTCAGCGAATGGTCGCAGGAGAACGGGCTGGAGTGGTGGGTGCTGCAGTTCGACTACCACTCCGGCGTGCAGCGCCTGGTGCGTGACCTGAACACCCAGTACCGCGAATCCCCCGAGCTGTGGTCGCAGGACTTCACGCCGGACGGCTTCTCCTGGATCGACGCCAACGACGCCGCGGGCGACGTGGTCTCCTTCCTGCGCTTCGGCTCTCAGGAGAGCAGGGTTCCCGTGCTGGCCTGCGTCTGCAACTTCTCCGCGATGCCGCACTCGGACTACCGGCTGGGACTGCCGCTGGCCGGCACCTGGCGGGAGGTGCTCAACACCGACAGCACCGCCTACGGCGGCAGCGGCGTGGGTAACTTGGGCGCAGTCAACGCGGTGCCCATGCCCTGGCATGGCCGCCCGGCGTCAGCGACGGTCGTGCTGCCCCCGTTGGGCGTCATCTGGCTCACCCACGACTGAGCCCCGCGGGCCTTGAAACCGGTGGGCTAGGCTTGCGCTGTGCAGACGTGGGAGGCGATCCGGTCGCGGCGCAACGTGCGCTCATTCGAGGACCGGCCCATTGCCGACGATCACCTTGACGAGATACTCGAATCAGGCCGCAGGTCGCCGTCCTCGCAGAACTGGCAGCCGTGGGACTTCATTCTGGTCCGCCAGCGCGACCAACTGCTGCAGCTCTCGCACGTGTGGCGGGGCGCCGGGCACGTGGCGCACTCGGCGGCCACCATCGCGCTCATCGCGCCCCTCCCCAAGGAGGAGCGGCAGCGGGACCGGCTCCAGTACGACCTCGGCCAGGCCACGATGAGCATGATGCTGGCCGCGGCCAGCCTCGGCATCGGCAGCAGCCATTCGAGCGTCGGCGACCAGGACATGGCGCGCAGCCTGCTCGACTTTCCCGACGACAAGTTCTGCGCCTACCTGGTCTCGCTCGGGTACCCGGCGGACCGCCCGCTCACCCTGATCCGCAACCCGGACCGGCGGCCCTTCAACGAGGTAGTGCACCGCGACCGCTGGTGAGGCGAGGCTAGGTCACCTCGATGAGCGATGCGTCGAGCAGCCTGCCGTGCGCCACGCGCAGGACGCCTAGCGTGCCGTGCGGCTGGCGGCGGCGGTCGGTCGGCGAGCCCGGGTTGAAGATCCGGAAGCCGTCGGCGGCGACGTCCATCGGGATATGCGAATGCCCGAACACCACCAGGTCCGCCCCGGGGAACCGGGCCCGCATCCGCGCCAGCCGACCGGACGACGCCCCGCTGTCGTGGATCATCGCGACCCGCAGGCCAGCCAGGGTCAGCTCGGCTGTCTCCGCCGCTCCCCAGGCGGCCACGTCCGGCCCGTCGTTGTTGCCGACGACCGCGGTCACCGGCGCGTACTCCGCCAGCTCGTCAAGCACGGACGCGGTACACACGTCACCCGCGTGCAAGATCAGGTCGGCGCCGCGCAGCCGCGCCGCGACCGCGGGCGGGCAAGACTTCCAGCGCCGCGGGGCGTGCGTGTCAGAGAGCACCACTACCCGCACGGCGGCCAGGTTACGCGACCCGCCGCGGGCCCCGTTCCGGCTGCTGTATCGCCGGCATCACGGTCGTGAGCGCGCCGCTCGTCTCCTGCTGTTTGGCCTCCGCGTTGGCCTGCGCCTCCGCGTACGCGGCTTGCGCCTCCGCGTACGCGGCCGCGGCCGCTAGCCGGATGCCGGCGTCGCGGCGTCTACGGCCCTTCTGCACCGCCTTGAGCCCACGGTCGAGCACGTAGAGCAGCACGGCGATAAGGACGACGGCGACGACAAAAATCACGTACATGCGCATCAGTTTCCGGTCAGGGACGAACAGGACAAACAGATCGTGCGATGCAGGTGTGATTAGGCACTACCCACTGTACCGTCGGCAAACTGGTGCGTGATCCCGGGCTTACAGCAGCCGCAGCAGCCACCCCGGCCCGGTGACCGTCGCGCCGGCCGCCTCGCAGCGCCGCCGCAGCTCCCGGTCCGCCGTCACCACCAGGCACGCGCCGCCCAGCGCTACGACCTCGGCCACGATCTCGTCATCGCCTGAATGGGGCGCCGCCAGCACGCGCACCCGGGCACGAGCGGCGTTAGCCGCCGTGACGGCATCCGCGGCGGCGTCCCTGGAGCGCCCCTCGAGGACGAGCACCCAGCCGTCAGGGACGGCCAGCCCGTCAGGCATCTGCCCGGCCGGAACCCCGCGGTCGGCCAGCGCGACGACCTCCTGACACAGCCGCAGCGCTGCGCCGGCCCGGTCCCGCCACCAGCCGTCGGCGCGGGCCCCCATCACGTTAGCTACGTCGACCACGACGGTAACGACAAGCTCTTGCTGATCTATGACGCCACTCCTATCACTCGATGCTCTCGCACCCTCGCGCGCCCGTGCGACTCTTGCCGCCCTCGTGGCGGAAACACCCCGGAACCATCGGCACGCTCAGAGTAATTACTGACGATGGTGCACCACGCGTAAGCTGACCGCATGGCAGACGCGAAGCTCACTGTGGCGGCTGTGGGAGCACCCGGCGGGACAGTGGCCAGCCAGCTCGCCGGGCGCGTGACCAAGCTGCGGCAGCGCCGGACCGGCCCGCTGATCCTCGAGCTTGACCTTACCGACGGCATCGCCGAGGGACCGCCGCAGGACCCGGTGTCCGCGCTGCTCACGCGCCGCCGGACGCGCCTGCCCGACCTGCTCGAAGGGCTCAAGCGGGCCAGCAGGGACGAGCGGGTGCGCGCCCTGGTCGTCAAGGTTGGCGGCAGCCGGATCGGGCTCGCGACGATTCAGGAACTGCGCGCCGCGATCAGTGACTTCAGGAAGTCGGGAAAGCTGACGGTCGCCTGGGCCGAGTCCTTCGGCGATTTCGTCCGCGGGAACCTGCCGTACTACCTGGCCACCGGTTTCGACCGGATCTACCTGCAGCCATCGGGCACCCTCGGCCTCACCGGGGTGGCTGTCGAGCAGGTTTTCCTGCACGACGCGCTGGCCAAGCTCGGTATCGACTTCCAGAGCGCCAAGCGATATGAGTACAAGTCGGCCGCCGACCAGCTGACCGAGACCGGATTCACCGGTCCGGCGCGCGAGGCGGCGGCGCGGCTCACCGAATCGATCACCGAGCAACTCGCCGCGGCGATCGCCGAAGGCAGGCAGAAGACCCCCGAGCAAGCCCGGGCGCTGCTCGAACAGGGGCCGTTCCTCGCTCAGCAGGCGCTCGCGGAAGGGCTTGTCGACGGGCTCGGCTACCGCGACGAGGTTTACGACCGGGTGCACAAGGAGGCCGGGCTCGACGCGACGCTGCTATACCTGCAGCGGTACCAGCGCTCGCACGCCCTCGCCGAACTCCCCCGCCGCCTGCCCAAGGTCTCGCACGAACGATTCGTGGCGATGATCTACGCGCACGGCGCGATCCGCCAGGGGCGCAGCGGCCGCGGCCCCGTCGGCGGCGGCGGCCTGGGCTCGGACACCGTGGCGGCCGCGCTGCGCGCCGCGGCGACCGACGAACGGGCGCGCGCGGTCGTGCTGCGGGTCAACAGCCCCGGAGGCTCCTACACCGCCTCGGACGTAATCTGGCGCGAGGTCGTCCGGGTACGTGCGGCGGGCAAGCCGGTCGTCGTGTCGATGGGCGATGTAGCGGGATCGGGTGGCTACTTCATCTCAGCGCCCGCCGACGTGATCGTGGCGCAGCCCGGCACCCTTACCGGGTCGATCGGGGTGATCATGGGCAAGCCGGTACTGCGCGACATGTTCGGGCGGGCCGGGGTGAACACCGACACCGTCGGCGAAGGCACCGAGATCGCGACGATGTTCTCGGCGTCGCGCCCGTTCTCCGACACCGAATGGGAGCGGATCAACGCCTGGCTCGACGCGGTGTACGCAGACTTCACGGAAAAGGTGGCCGCCGGGCGGCGAATGTCCGTCGAGCAGGTGCACGAGCTTGGCCGTGGCCGCGTGTGGACGGGCGCCGACGCGGTCGCGAACGGCCTGGCCGACGAGGCCGGCGGCATACACGACGCGATAGCGATCGCCAGGCGCCGCGGCGGGCTACCCGACGACGCGTCGGTCCGCATCTTCCCCCGGCTCGGCCCTCTCGACCAGCTGCGACCCGCCGAGTCCAGCGAGGCGCGCCCCGCCGCCGCCCCGGTGCTGACCCCTGGCGGCGTGCTCGCCGCGCTGTTCCAGGACGGGTGGGGGCCGGCCTGGCAGTTCGCGGCGCGCGCGGGCTTGCCGCCGTACGGACCGCTGATGCTGCCCGGCAGCTGGCGGATCAGTTGACCGAACGGAGGCGTGGTGTCTCCCCCTCCCTCGCTCGCTGCCCCGCACGGTGCGGCCGGGGACGGCGGTGAGCCATACGGTGAGCGGCGAGCTCGCCGCCGCGCTGTCGGCGTGGGCGGCCGGGGTCACGCTGGTCACGATCGCCGACGGGCGCGACGACGTGGGGACGACGGTAAGCGCGTTCTGCCCGGTGTCGCTCGATCCGCCGCTGGTGCTGATCTCGCTGATCGCTGACTCGTATCCGGCGGAGGTGCTCAGCCGGCCGTCGCTGCCTGCCCAGCGCTTCGCGGTCACCCTGCTCTCGGCCGGGCAGAAGATGCTGGCGGGGCGGTTCGCCGCCGCGGGACGGCCGAGCGTGCGGCTGCTGCTCGAAGACGTGCCGCATGAGCGCGGCAAGGACTCCGGCGCGCTCATCCCGTCCGGCGGGCTGGCGGCCCTCGAGTGCTCGGTCGGCCGCCGTGTACCGGCCGGCGATCACCTACTGGTGATCTCCGAGGTCACGGCCGTGCCGTACCTGGCGGAGGACGGCGACCCGCTGATCCGCTTCCGCGGCCGCTACCCGGCGCTCTGAGGAGCGACTACCCCTGCGCCGGGAACGGAGAGGCTGACACTGGCGGCGCGGAGGCTGACATGGCCGGCGCGGAGGCTGACATCGCAGGCGCGGAGGCTGGGATGGCCGGAGGCGGGGGCGCGGTTACGCTCACGGACCCGCTCGAGCTTCCTGACGAGATGGTCCCCGCCCCGACCGACACGTCGTCGCCCGGCATGCTCGTGACCTGCGAGGCGGGCGGGGCGGACACCCGGACGGGCACGCCGAAGTCGTAGAAGTCGATGGTCTCGCTAAGCCGGAAGTTCCCCAACCCGGCGGACCCCCCGATGGAGGCTGGCATGTGCAGCGACAGCCGCACCTGCCGCACCATGTTCTGGCCGTCCACCCAGATGTCGACTGGAATAGCACCCTTGCCCAGGCTCTGGACGAACTGCTGGAAGCTCGTCCGCTCCGAGGCGGGAACCTTCGCCGCCATCTTGGCCGGGTCGATGTTTACCTGGTACTCGGTTACAGCCACGCCGCGGACGAAGGCCCGGCCCAGGTTCCGCTCGCTGCCCGCGATCGCGGTCAGCGACGCGAGCAGGTCGGCGGGATTGTCGGTGCTGCCGAACGGACCGAGCATGCTGCTGGCGGCTCCCGCGTTCTTGGTATCGATGGCGAGCCAGGTCTTGCCGTGCGGCAGCGTCGAGCCGAGGCCGGAAACCTTGACATATGCCTTCGGCGGCACGAACAGCTCCGTCATGTCGATGGGAGCCGCCATGGTGATCATGCCGCGTGAGTGTACGAAGTCGAACTCACCGGTCGCGGTGTACGACACCGACATGCCCTGAGTCTGCATTGCCGTGGTGACCACGATCCGCGCCGTCTGCGTCGATGTGTGGCTCACCGCGGCCGTGAGGACGTCGGGGGTTCTCGCCTGCCCAGCGTGAACTGTTCCGCAGCCTGCGGCGAGGACGCCGACCCCGGCCAGAGCGATCAGATACCTGCCAGCGCGCACGATTCCCCTTCCAGCCCACCCCGTCATCCCGTCGGCTAAGCATCGCGTATCCACGCCGCGCACCACAATCCGGCAGCCTCACTCGTAGGCCGCGATTTGGACACGGTTTAAACCGAGGTCGGAGCGGCGGCCGGACCGCCAGACGGCGCGTACCAGGGGGACGCCGGGGCGGTAGGCCAGGTGGGCGTGCGACGGTGCGTCCAGCATGATCAGGTCGGCGCGCGCGCCCGGCGCCAGGTACCCGACGTCGGTGCGGCGCAGCGCACGGGCGCCGCCCGCGGTCGCCGCCCAGACCGCCTCGGCCGTCGTCATGCGCATGTCGCGTACCGCGAGCGCCACGCAAAACGGCATGCTCGACGTGTACGACGACCCGGGATTGCAGTCGGTCGCGAGAGCGACCACGACGCCGGCGTCGAGCAAGCGGCGGGCGTCCGGGTACGGCTGCCTGGTGCCGAACTCCGCGCCGGGCAGCAGCGTGGCCACCGTGCCAGAAGCCGCCAGCGCGGCCACGTCCGCGTCGCTGAGGAACGTGCAATGGTCGGCGGAGGCGGCACCCGCCTCGACCGCGACGGCGATGCCAGGCCCCAAGCCCAACTGGTTGGCGTGCACCCGGGGCAGCAGCCCGCATGCCTTGCCCGCGGCGAGCACGGCACGGGCCTCGTCCGCGCCGAACGCGCCACGTTCGCAGAACACGTCCACCCACCGCGAGTACGGCGCGCACGCCTCGAGCATCGGTCCGCGGACCAGGTCCACGTACCCGCCCGGGTCGCCATCCCATTCCGGCGGCACCACGTGCGCGCCCAGGTAGGTCACCTCCGAGGTGACCTCGGCCGCCAGCGCCACCGACCGGGCCTCGTCAGGCACGGTGAGGCCGTACCCGGACTTGCACTCGAACGTGGTGGTGCCCTGCCGGAGCATCTCCGTGACCAGCCGGCGCAGCCCGGCACGCAGTTCCGCGTCGGTCGCGGCCCGCGTCGCGGTCACCGTGGACCTGATGCCGCCCGCGGCATAAGCGTCGCCGGCCATCCTGGCCGCGAACTCCGCGCCGCGGTCACCCGCGAAGACCAGGTGCGCATGCGAGTCGACGAAGCCGGGCAGCACCGCCCGGCCGGCCGCGTCGACCACGCCGTCCGCCGCGGGCGCACGGGCCGACGGTCCCGCCCACGCGACCTTCTCGTCCTCGATCACCAGCGCGGCGTCGCTGATCAGCGCGAAGTCGCCTGGGCCGGCTGACTCGCTGGCGTCAGCGGGGGAGTTAGTGACTAGCTCGCCGATCCGCGTGATCAGCAGGCTGCCCGTCATCGTCGGCGCCGCTTAGCAGAGCACCGCGCGCACCGCGGCGGCGAGCTCACCGGGTACATCGTTCACAAGCAGGTGATGCCCGTCGCGAACCACGTCCACGCCGGAGCTCACCACGTGCCGGATGTCCGCGGCGGTTCCCGCCGCCAACAGGGCGGTCAGCGGGTCGCCGGCCTCGGTGCCGGACAGCCGCGGCCCGTCCAGTGAGACCGTCACGAGATCGGCGTACGCGCCGGGCATGATCTCCCCCGCGTCCGGCCAGCCCAGGCAGGCGTGCCCGCTGACCGTCGCGGCCGCCGCGAGCTCCGCGGCGGTGAAATGGCCGCGCCTTCTCGACACCAGGCGCTGCGACAGTTCCATCCAGCGCGCCTCCTCCACCAGGTCGATGATGCTGTGGCCATCGCTGCCCAGGGTCAGCGCGCAGCCGGCGGCGGCGAGTTCCGGGGCGGGGCCCACTCCGTCCGCCAGGTCAGCCTCGGTGACCGGGCACATGCAGACGCAGGCCTGCGAGCCGCCGAGCAGCTCGATGTCGTGCGCGGTCAGGTGCGTGGCGTGCACCATCGTCGAGCGCGGTCCGAGCGCTCCCGCGTCGTACAGCACCTCGGTCGGGGTCCCGCCGAAGGCGGCCCGGCATTCGGCGTTCTCCAAGGGCTGCTCTGACAGGTGCGCGTGCACCGGCGCCCCATGGCTGTGCGACCACGTCATGACGTCGGGTACCTGGTCAGGCGCCACCGCCCGCACGGAGTGGATCGCCGCGGCGACGCGGGCATGCGAGCCCGCCATGCCGAGGTCGTCGCAGCCGAACGCCGACAGTCGCTCCGCCCAGCCCGCCGCGGTCCCGTCGCCGAACCGCAGCTGGACACCGGTCAGCGGACGCGGCACGCCGCCCGGCTCGAAACCGGCCGCCAGGTAGCAAGTGTCGAGCAGGGTGATCCGCAGCCCGGCCGCGGCGGCGGCCTCGATGAGGAGCCGGCCCATCTCGTTCGGATCGGAATACGGCTTGCCGCCCGGGCCGTGATGCAGGTAGTGGAACTCGCCGACGCAGGTGATCCCGGCCAGCGCCATCTCGGCGTAAACGGCCCGGGCCAGCGCGTAGTAACTGTCGGGGTCCAGGCGCTCCGCCACCGCGTACATGCGGTCCCGCCAGGTCCAGAAGGAGTCACCATACGTGGACCCGCGCAGCGCCCGGTGGAAGGCGTGCGAGTGCGCGTTGGCCAGGCCGGGCAACGTCAGGCCGGACAGCCGGACCGTGCCGGGAGGCAGTTGTCCGGCCGGCATGTCCGCGGTCACCGCGGCGAACCGCTCGCCGTGCGCCTCGATCAGCACGTCGCGGGCCAGCCCGGTCCCGGCCCCGAGCCACGCCCGTTCCGCATGCCAAGCTCTCACATCAACATCATCGCGTAGCAGGCGTTCCACGCACACGCCGGCCTGCGTGCGGGTCCTCGTAGAATCACAGCGTGACGATCTCCCACCGTACCGACGCACACGAGCACGGTCGCAGCCACGGTCGCGGCCTCGGCCACGAGCACCGGGACGTGTCCGGCGGCTGGCTGCGTCCCGCGGTGTTCGGGGCGATGGACGGACTCGTGACCAACGTGTCCCTGATCTCAGGCGTCGGCGGAGGCGGCGGCTCGCAGCACGCGATCGTTCTCACCGGCCTGGCCGGCCTGGCGGCCGGCGCGTTTTCCATGGCCGCCGGGGAGTTCGTCTCGGTCTCCTCGCAGAACGAGCTGATCAACTCCGAGGTCGACAAGGAACGTCACGAGCTCACCTTCAACCCCGTCGCCGAGCAGGCGGAGTTGGCGGGCATGCTGCGCCACCGCGGCGTCAGCGCGGCCACCGCGCGGCTGGCCGCCGCCGAGATCTCGGCCCACCCGGAGAAGGCGCTCGCCGTGCACGCCCTCGAGGAGCTCGGCGTCAACCCGGCCGAGCTGCCGTCACCGGTGGTCGCCGCGGGCGCGTCGTTCTCCGCCTTCGCGGTCGGCGCGGTCATACCGTTGCTGCCCTACCTGCTCGGCTTCGACGCGCTCGGGGCGGCCCTCGGCCTGTCCGCGCTCGCCGCCGTCGTCGGCGGCGGCCTCGTCGCCCGGCTGACCAACCGGCCATTCTGGCGCGGCGCGGTGCGCCAGCTCATCCTCGGCCTCGTCGCCGCGGGCGTCACGTACCTGATCGGCCGCGCCATAGGCGGCATGGGCGCCTGACCCACGGAACTTGGCGAGGAGTGCTGCCGGCTGCCTACCTACCCTTTGGTAAGGTTCCCCGTGGCCTCAGTAACGCGTCCACTGCGTATCGCGCTGCTGTCTTACCGCAGCAAGCCGCACTCCGGCGGCCAGGGCGTCTATGTACGACACCTGAGCAGGGAGCTCGCGGCTCTCGGGCATCACGTCGAGGTGTTCTCTGGGCAGCCCTACCCGGTGCTTGACGCCGGTCCGGTGCTGCGCCCGGTGCCCAGTCTCGACTTGTACAGGGACGAGGATCCGTTCCGCACTCCCAGGCGTGACGAAATCAGGGACTGGCCTGACCTGCTCGAGGTGGCGATGATGTGGGCCGGCGCGTTTCCCGAGCCGCTGACGTTCAGCATCAGGGCGCTGCGGGCGCTGCGCCAGCGCCGCGGCGAGTTCGACATCGTGCACGACAACCAGGGGCTTGGCTACGGCATGCTGGGCGTGCCACGGCTGGGTTTGCCGCTGGTGACGAGCATTCACCACCCGATCACGGTCGACAAGCGTCTCGACCTCGCCGACCGCGGGTGGCTTGAGCGGCTGAACAAGAGCCGCTGGTACGGCTTCGTGCGCATGCAGGGCCGGGTGGCCAGGCGCGTGGGCCCGCTGATCACGGTCTCAGAAGCGGCCAAGGGGGATATCTGCGCCGACTTCCACGTCCGGCCGGAGAACGTGCACATCGTGCCGCTCGGGGTGGACACCAGGCAGTTCAGGCCGCGCCCCGGACCGCGGGTCAGCGGCAGGATCGTGACCGTGATGAGCGCCGATTCTCCGCTCAAGGGCCTGCCCACCCTGCTCAGGGCGGTCGCCAAGCTCGTAACAGAACGCGACGTCCACCTCGTCGTGATCGGCACACCCTCGGCGGCGACGCTCAAGCAGACGACTCAGCTCTCGCTCGGCGACCGCGTGACGTTCACCAGCGCTCTGCCCGACGACGAATACGCGAAGCTACTCGCCTCCGCCGAGATCGCCGTGATCCCGTCGCTGTATGAGGGGTTCTCCCTGCCCGCCGCCGAACACATGGCGTCAGGCACCCCACTGATCGCCAGCCGGGCAGGCGCGCTGCCCGAGGTCACGGCCGATGCCGCGCTGCTCGTGGCCCCCGGCGACCCGGAGGAACTGGCCGCCGCGCTGCGCGGCCTGCACGACAACCCCGCCCGGCGTGCGGCGGCGGCGCAGCAGGGCCTGCGGCGCGTTGGCGAACGGTTCGCCTGGCCCGCGGTCGCGGCGGCGACCGCGGCGTGCTACCTCGCGGCGATCGACAAGGAGCTCGGGTGCTGACGGTCGATTTCGGCAAGTTCCCGATCGCACCAGGCCATCGCGTGCTGGACCTGGGATGCGGCGCGGGACGGCACGCGTTCGAGGCATACCGGCGCGGCGCGCACGTGGTCGCGGCCGACCTCGACCTCGGGGAGCTCGCCCCGGTCAGCGGCATGTTCGCCGCGATGTCGGCGGAGGGCGAGGCCGGTCCCCCGGCAGCGGCCGTCGCCGCCGCCGCGGACGCCACCCGGCTGCCGTTCCCCGACGACGCCTTCGACCGGATAATGGCCGCGGAGATCCTCGAGCACGTGCCAGCGGACTCCCGCGCGCTGGCCGAGATCGCCCGCGTGCTGCGGCCCGGCGGCATCGCGGCGGTCACCGTGCCGTCCTGGCTGCCCGAGCGGGTCTGCTGGGCGCTGTCCCGCGAATACCACGAGGTGCCCGGCGGGCATGTCCGCATCTTCACCAGGGCGGAGCTCACGGAGAAGCTCGCCTGGGCCGGCCTGGAGGTGACCGGCAGCCATCACGCGCACGGCCTGCACGCCCCCTACTGGTGGCTGAAGTGCGCCGTCGGCGTCCACGACGACAAGCACCCCGTGGTCCGCGGCTACCACCGGATGCTGGTCTGGGACATCATGCGCCGGCCGGCGCTGACCCGCGTCACCGAGGCGGCGCTCAACCCGCTCATCGGCAAGAGCCTCGTGATCTACGCGAAGAAACCGATCATCCCGAACGGAGGCGTGGTTCCTCCCGCAGGCAGCCCGCTCGCGCAGGACGCGGCATGACGCCCCCGCCAGCCGAGATCGTGCTGACCGCCCGTTCCATCGCCGAGGTGCAGTCGCCTAGCGGTGCGATCGGCTGGCCGGACGGCCACGTGGACCCGTGGGACCACGTGGAGTGCGCGATGGCCCTGAGCGCCTGCGGCCTGACTTGTCAGGCGCGGCGCGCCTACCAGTGGCTGCGCGATACCCAGCGCGCTGACGGCTCGTGGCCGCGAGCGATCCAGGACGGCGTGGTCACCGACCATGCCGCGGAAAGCCACCACGCCGCCTACGCCGCGGTCGGCGTGTGGCACGAGTTCCTGGTGACGAGGGATCGCGGTTTCGCCGCGCAGCTGTGGCCGATGGTGCGCGACGCGATCGGCTGGGTGCTCGACCTGCAGACGCTGCGCGGCGAGGTGGCGTGGGAGCGCGACGCGTCCGGCCAGCCCGGGCCATTCGCGCTGTTGTCCGGGTGCTCGAGCATCCTGCATGGCCTGCGTTGCGGCATCGCCCTGGCCGACCTGGCGGGCGAGCCGCAGCCAGACTGGGAGCTCGCCGCGGTCCAGCTCGGCCACGTACTCGCCCGGCATCCGGAGGCGTTCGCGGACAAGAGCCGGTTCGCGATGGACTGGTACTACCCGGTGATCGTGGGCGCCGTCTGCGGGACCGCCGCCGTGAACCGGCTGGCCGACGGCTGGGACACGTTCGTGGTGCCGGGCCTTGGCGTGCGCTGCGTCAGCGACCAGCCATGGGTGACGGTAGCCGAGACCTGCGAGCTCGTGCTCGCGCTCGACACCTGCGGCCTGACAGAACAAGCCCGCGGGATCTTCGGCACGGTCGCCCGGCTGCGGCACGAAGACGGCTCCTACTGGACGGGCTGGCAGTACGAGAACTCGGCACCCTTTCCCGCCGAGCGGAGCAGCTGGACCGCCGCCGCGGTGGTGCTCGCCGCCGACGCGCTGACCGCCTTCAGCCCCGGCGCGGCCATCTTCCGGCACGTCTCCGCGCCGCTCGACACCCGCTCCCCGGCCGATCCGGCAGCCTGCGGCTGCACCCCAACGTCCGCCGACGCCATCGCGGGCCCGTAGCGCGCCCGACCCCAGCAGATGGCGGCCGACCCCAGCAGATGAATGTCCCCTTCATCTTGCTATCGGCAGCTGCATGGGCCATTCATCTGGTCATCTGGGCGGGGCGGGGCGGGGTGGGGTGGGTGGCGGTGCGTTCCAGGATGCGGAGCGAGGACTCGTGGCGGACCTCGGTGAAGGCGCCGGAGGCGAGCGCGCGCCGGTAAACGCGGAACGGCGCCTGGCCGCCCTCGGCGGGGTCGGGGAAGACGTCATGAATGGCCAGCGCCCCGCCGACGGCCACCCAGGGCGCCCAGCCCTCGTAGTCCCACTGGGCAGCGACGTCGGTGTGCCCGCCGTCGATGAACAGCATGCCCAGCGGCGTCCGCCACATCCGGGCCACGTCCACGGACCGTCCGACGATCACGACCACGTCGTCTTCCACCCCGGCCGCCGCGAGGGTGGCCCGCAGCCGGGGCAGCGTGTCGATCCGGCCGGTCGCGGGGTCCACCAGGCTGGGGTCGTGATACTCCCAGCCCGGCTGGTGCTCTTCCGAGCCCCGGTGGTGGTCGACGGTCACCACCTGCTGCCGCACGCCGCGCGTCCGGGCGGCGCGGACGCCGGCGGCCAGGTACAGCGCCGACTTGCCGCAGTAGCTGCCCACCTCGAGCACGGGCCCGGCCGGGGCGTAGGCCTCCGCGGTCTCGCACAGCGCCAGCCCCTCGGCGACCGGCATGAACCCGGTTGCCGCCGCCGCGGCCTTCCTCAGCTCAGCGTCCATCTCGGCACGATAACGCACGATGGCGGAAAACCCGCTTGTCCCGGCCGCCCGCATCCGCTAGACAGTCGGGATGACCGAGGTTGAACTGCGGCTGCGGCCGGCGACACAAGACGAGTTCGACGACTGGCTGCCGCGCCAGGAAGCCGGGTACGCGGAGCAGATCATCGCGTCCGGGTCGATGCCGCCTCAGGAAGCGCGGCAGAAGGCGCGGCGCGACACGCAACGATCCTTCAGCGCCGGGCTCGCCACGCCAGGACAGCTCGTGTTCCGGGTGCTCGCGGAGGAAAAGCCGGTCGCATGGCTGTGGCTCGCGGTGCCAGGTCCCGACGATCCCTCGATGGCCTGGGTGTACGACGTCGAGGTGGACGAGGCCTACCGCGGGCGCGGGTACGGCCGCCATACGATGCTGCTGGCCGAACAGGAGGCGCGGGCGCGTGGCATGACTTCCATCGGGCTCAACGTGCACGGGAAGAACATCCCCGCCCTCTCCCTCTACGACAGCCTCGGTTACGAGGTCACGACGCAGCAGATGAAGAAGGCGGTGTAGGCAGGCGAGTTCACTCCCGCGGGGACGACCCCCTGAGACCCCCGTTACGGGCGTTAGACCCGGTTGAGCATGGCCAGCGATATCCGCGCCGAGGGGCGGCCGACCAGTTCGGACAGCGACATCTCGGAGCGGCACATCGTGACGAAAGCCCGCCAGCCCTTCGGCGTGGCAAGGCCGGCGTGAAAGGTCCTGGTGTGCCTGGTGAACGCGGACAGCAGCACGCGGCCCGCGCGCATCTCGGGAACCAGCACCCGGCCGACCGCGGCGGCGTACTCGTCAAGCGACGACTCCGCGTCCTGGCCGCGGTCGGCCACGGCGGCCTTCGCGGCGAACTCCCCGGCCAGCGCGCCGGAGCGCAGCGCGAAGCTGATGCCCTCGCGCGTCCACGGGTCCAGCAGGCCCGCGGCGTCCCCGGCGACGAGCACCCGGCCACGGCGCAGGGCGGACTGACCGGTCCGGCAGCGCGTCAGGTGCCCGGAGTCCCGCACCACATCGAACGAGCCGAGCTTCAGCCGGCCGGTGAACTCGCGCAGGTAGTCGCGCGTGGCGTCGCCGTTGCCGCGAGCGGCGATAACCCCCACCGTCAGCCGGTCGCCCTTGGGGAATACCCAGCCGTAAGACGCGGGGAGCTGCCCCCAGTCGAGCAGCACCCGGCCGGCCCACTGCCGCGCCACCGGCGGCGGAACGGCGATCTCCAGCTCGAGCCCGAGGTCGACCTGTTCGAATTGGACGCCGACGTGCCGCGCGCTGACCCCGGACGACCCGTCCGCGCCGATGATCACCTTCGCCGTGACGACGGACCCGTCGGCGAGCCGCGCGCTCGTGTGGTCGGCTGCCTGGTCGATCGCTCGGACCGGCGCCCGCTGTCGCAGCACCGCTCCCTGGCCGGCGGCCTGGCGCAGCAGCGCCTCGTCGAACTCCTCGCGCAGCACCATGGCGAGCAGCGGCTCGTCCTGTTCGCGGGTGAACTCGCCGCCGCCGCGAAGGGTGAACGTGGCGGCCCGGATCCGGTCCCTGGCGGGCACGTCGATCTGGCCGTCAACGGCGGCGAGCGAAGCGCCGATCAGCCCTCCGCCGCAGGTCTTGTACCGGGGATGCGCCGCCCGTTCGAGCACGACGGTTCGCGCCCCGGTCGCCGCGGCAGCGCTCGCCGCGGCCAGCCCGGCCGGCCCCCCGCCGATGACGGCGACATCGAATTGAGCACGTTCCCGCACCCCAGCAGCCTAAGTGAAGCTACCGCGCCCCCGCCGGGCGGGTGAACTGGCCGAGGAACAAGGGCAGGCCCGTCGTCGTCTCCGCGATCGCGAACAGGAACGGGCGGTCGAAGACCAGCGTCACCTGCGGCTGCGGCTTCCTGACCATCGCCAGCGTGCGGATGGAGACCGCGGTCGCCGCGGCGGCCTCGGTGCCCTCCTCCCCCACATCGACGTACGCCTTGTGCACCACGGCGCTGATGCTCAGCGGCGCATCGCCGGTGATGCCGCTGAAATCGGCTTCGGGCGTGAACGCGGTCCGCACGCCGAGCGCCTCCAGCGTGTCCTTGAGCATGAAGCTGGCGTCGACGCGGAACCGGGGCAGGCTGAGATCGACCTGGCATTCGGCGCCGTCGGAGAGCAGCCCGGACATGAGCCCGCCAAGGCCGCCAAGACCGGCGAGCCCGGCGGTGAACTCGGTCAGCGGGCCATCAGGAAGCACCGCGGCCATCGCGAGGGAGCCGCCACGGTAGGGCAGCAGCACGGCCTGGTAGCCGTCGCCACGGTGGTACGCCAGCGACGCCTGCAGGTGCATGAGGTCCGTGGGAGTCGGCGCGGTTCGTTCGGGATAAAAGGGTTTCTGTTTTGTTTCATCGGCAGGGAACTGACTCTTCCACAGCGCCTTCATGTAGACGGCGTTGGTGAGCACCAGCCTGGTCAGGCGGTCGATCACGCCGGGCGGGATCAGGTTGGCGATCTTGCCGGCGGTCTGTTCCGCGATCACGCCGTTAATCGTCTCCCGTGCGGCCTCGGGCGCTCCGGAGAAATCGCACCGCTCCACGCTGACCGTCCCGGAAAGCTGAGCAAGGTAACTATCCCGAACGGAGAGGGCCGACTGTAGCCACATCATGTTCGGCGCGCGGAACGTGAGGTCGTCGCCCGGGCGGATCGCGGCGAGCTGTTTGAGCCCGTCGGCGGCGGCCTCCGGGCCCGGCAGGTGCAGCACGGCCGCCAGTTCGGCGGCGGTGTCGCCGCGGGCGCCCGCCAGCGCCATCCGCAGCGCCGCCGCGATGCTCGCCGGAGAGAACACCACGTTGCCCGTGGCGGCCAGCTTCAGGTACATGTCAGTGCCGAACGCGGCGTCGGCCTGGACTTCCTCGGTAATGCTGGTCATCTCGCGCTTCCTTTTTCCTGTTGGCACAAACCAGCCGGCTTTTTTCTGTTGGCACAAACCAGCCGGCTTTTTTCCCGTTGGCACAAACCAGCCGGTTTTCGCTTTTCGCGCCGTTCCGGTTACCTCGCTAGGACCGCCAGCCGGGTGAGCGCATCCTGGAGCACCTCGTCGCGCTTGCAGAACGCAAAGCGCACCTGAGTGCGGCCCGCCTCCTTATCGTCGTAGAACACCGCACTCGGGATCGCCACCACCCCCGCTTTCTCGGGCAGGTTCAGGCAGAACTCGATGCCGTCCCGCTCGCCGAGCACCGCCACGTCGGTGGTGATGAAGTAGGTGCCGTCGGGCTGGTACACCTCGAAGCCGATCTCCTTCAGGCCGCTCGCCAGCAGGTCGCGCTTGGCCTTCAGGTCAGTCGCGAGCGTTTCGTAGTAGGCGTGTGGCAGGGCGAGAGCCTGTGCGACCGCGTACTGGAACGGGCCGCCGCTCACGTAGGTGAGGAACTGCTTTGTCGTGCGCACCGCGTTGACCAGCTCCGGCGTGCCGGTGACCCAACCGATCTTCCACCCGGTGAAGCCGAACGTCTTGCCCGCGCTGCTGACCGAGACGGTACGCTCGCGCATCCCGTCCAGCGTCGCGAGCGGCACGTGCTCCTGGTCGTAAACCAGGTGCTCGTACACCTCGTCGGTGACGACGAGCAGGTCGTGGGCGATGGCGAGGTCGGCGATCGCCTGCGTCTCGGCGCGGGTGAGCACCATGCCCGTCGGGTTATGCGGGCTGTTGAGCAGGATCAGCCTGGTGTTCCGGGTTATCGCGTTTTGCAATTCCCGCAGGTCCGGGCGGAAGTCCGGCGCCCTCAGCGTGACCGGTACCCGGGTCCCGCCCGCCATCGCGATGTTGGCCACGTACGAGTCGTAGTAGGGCTCGAACGCGATCACCTCGTCGCCGGGCTCGAGCAGCGCGAGCAAGGCCGCCGCGATGGCCTCGGTCGCCCCGGCGGTGATCAGCACCTCGGTGGCCGGCTCGTAGCCGAGGCCGTAGAACCGCCGTTGATGGTCCGCGACGGCCTTCCGCAGCTCGGGGATGCCTGGGCCGGGCGGGTACTGGTTGCCCTTCCCTGCCATGATCGCGTCGGCGGCCGCCTGGGCTATCTCGCGGGGCCCGTCTACGTCGGGGAAGCCCTGGCCGAGGTTGATCGCCCCGGTGGCAAGGGCCCGCGCGGACATCTCCGCGAAGATCGTCGTGCCGAGCCCTTCGAGGCGCCGGTTGAGCAAAGGTCGTTTCACAAGTCTCTTTCTACCTGTCCCGCTCGCTCTGCTGCACCCGCTCGCCTCCGGGCCGCCTTGGCGCGCCGTCTTCCCTCGTCACGATGAAGTTTCGCTTCATCGCTCCTCAGTCCAGACGGCACGGCGGCCCTTTGGCTCGCGGGACGCTGTCGCGGGGTTATCGTGGCGGCATGCGCGTGGGGTTGTGTCAGATACCCGTAAGCCCAGACGCTTCGGTTAACTTGTCGCG
>DATMKQ010000431.1:0-20469 GCA_035571275.1 Trebonia sp. | reverse complement strand
CCTGCTCGTCATACCAGGCGTGGAACAGCAGGCCCTCCTGCAACGGCGACAGCGGCCACACCTCTTCTATCCGCGACCGCTTCACTTCGCCTACCTCTCCTTCAGGGCCACGAGGGGGAAAACCGACGCCGGCAGAACCCCGGCTGCGCTGCTGCGACGCTGCCCGGGGCACCCGGCTCTCCCGACACAAGTACGTGCTCGCACGGCTCCAGCAACAGCAGCTCCGGCCGCCGCGGCAGGCCCCCGGCCAAGTCAAACTCCCGCCCCGCCGCCTGGGTCACCGCCAGCACCGTGCGCAGACTCTCATGCCGGGCCGCCGCGTCCTCCAGCGCCGCCTGCAGCTTTAATGACTGCCATCACCAGAGATTCCCGGGGATGCAAGAAACGGTTCCATCCCGAGGCCGGGACTGAACCGTAGTTCGCGAAATTGCGGGATGCGCCATGGGCCGTAACTCATCCTGGTCGGGGTAAACGTGGGGTTGCGTCGCTTTCCCTTGATCCTCCGGAGAGGGCCCGCACCTTCAAGCGTTGAAAACCGTTTTATTCGGAAAAATCTAACACCGCGTTTGCGCGTCGCCAAGCAATACTCAGCGCGACGCGCCATTCCCACCTTCAGTAACTTTAGTTATACGGTGTCACTTCCTTCTCTGGAGGTTGACGGGGTTACGCGCTGCGATCGTGTGCAACCGTGGCAACGCAGCACTTGAACGCGCAACTGAGCCTGTGGTAAATGATTGATGATCGGCTTTCCGTCGCTAACTGGGATATTTGACGCTCTCCCATTATTATCATCATAATATTGAGTCCCCCGATGGCCAATAAAGCGCGTGAGGAGCTATCCTCCGTGACGCGGACAATGCGCGTTCCCGGATCAGGGTGCATTGGATGGCAGCGAGGTAACCGAAGGGCGTACTGACGCATGATCCAGCTCGACGCACTGGGCCCGGATGGCGCGTACCGCACTCGCAATCGCCTTCCGCTGACCGACGTATCGGGCCGACCGCTCGGCGAGATGAGCCTGGTCCCTCCGTTGTTCGTGGATCGGGCCCTGGCCGCGCTCGGTGACGCGAAGCCGCTTGTCGTCGACGACCGGGTGGCGGCGCTTGCCCGGGCTGGCGACAGATTCGCCGCTGGCACGATCGGCGGCCTAACGCCGGGGGACTATCACCTCGCGGTGAGCCGCCTTTCCGGACTCCCCATCGCGACGGTCAGGACGGCGAGCCAGGCGATCGCCGCGGGCGCGCATGCGGCCTACAACGCAGCGCTGTCGGGCATGCCCGCCGGCGCCGTGGCCGACTGGCGGGATCCGCGGACCCGGAGAGGAAGCGCGGTCTGGACACGGCGCGCAGACGTGCTCGCCGTTCTGGCCGCCGGCAATCATCCCGCCGTGCATGTGCTGTGGCTCCAGGCCGTGGCGCTTGGTTTCAAGGTCGCGGTCAGGCCGTCGCAGCGGGAACCCATCACCCCGCACCGGCTCGTTTCTGCCCTGCTGGAGTCCGGGTTCAGAGACGTTCAACTGCTGCCGTGCGGCCATGAAGTCGCGGACCGCCTCATCGACAGCTCCGACCTGTCGGTCGTATACGGCGGTGACGACGTCATCCGCAAGTACGCCAACCGTGCCAGCACGCTGCCACAGGGGCCGGGTCGCTCGAAGCTCCTTCTCACCCAGGACGCCGACTGGCCCGCTTGCCTGGATGCCGTGGTGAGGTCAATCTCCGGGGAGGGTGGCACCGCGTGTCTCAATGCCACCGCCGTCTACGTGGAAGGAGATCCCGCTCCCGTCGCGGCAGCCATAGCGGAGCGGCTCGCGGAGCTGCCAAGCCTGCCGCCGGAGGACGAGAAGGCCGTGCTGCCCGTGCAACCCGCCGCGGCGGCATCGGCGATCGAGAAATACCTCCTCGACCGGTCCGGCGACGCCAGGGCGTGGCTCGGCGGCGACGGCATCGCCGACGACCTCGGTGACGGCAGCGCGGTACTGCGGCCGGCGGTGTTCCAGGTGACCAGCCCGGACGCCCCGCAAACCGGGATCGAATTGCCGTTTCCCTGCCTCTGGGTGGCCCCGTGGTCGCCCGGCGACGGGGTGCGGCCACTGCGGAACACGCTTGTGCTCAACGCCTACACCCACGATCAATCACTGATCGAGCGGCTCATCGAGGAACCCACGATCGGCAACGTCTACATCGGCGACCATCCCACGGTGCGGCCGGGGCCTGGCATGCCGCACGACAGCTATTTCACCGACTTCCTCATGCGCGCGAAGTCCGTGATCAGAACCTGAGAGTAGCGAAACGGAAACGGCGCCGATGGAATCAGTCCCTCTCACCCCCCCTCAGAGATTCATCTACACGACGGTTAATCAACTAGGTCACAGGCCATCACTGCAGCTGGACTCGTGCCTGCGGATCGAAGGCGCTATCGACACCGCGCGCTTCAAGCGCGCCGCGGAGGAGCTCGCCACGCGGCACCCCGTCCTGTGCACACTGCTTTGCGAAAGCGGCGACGACGTATTCCAGCGGCACAGCGGCAGCATTTTCTGCTTCGAGGTCATCGACATCCATGGCGACCCCGGCCCGCAGGCTAACGCCATCCTGTCCGCGCGAGCCGATCAGCCGTTCAACCTGTTCGAAGAGAACCCGTTCAGGGTCATCCTGGCGCGCTGCGCGCCCGATAAGGCATTTCTCATGCTCCTAGGGCATCACCTCGTCGTCGACCGCATCGCGCTGCAAGCTCTCACGGTCGAGTATGTGCAGCTATACCTCCACGGCCCCGCGCATGCCGGGAACGCGGACTGGGACACCGCCGGGCGCAGTTTCCGCACCTGGGCCATCCAGCACGAAAAGATGCTGCAGGACGGAGCCCTCGAGCGAAATGCGCAATATTGGCTCAACTACCTCCGCGACGCGGAGCCGGTCCTGCACCTCCCGCAACGGCAGCCAGACCCGGCCGTGCAGTCGACAGCCTCGATACGATTCAGCCTGGACGACGACGAACTGCAGGTATTGAGGAGCCGTGCCAGGCAGCTGGGGGTAAGCCACTTCACGCTCGTTACCGCCGCGATCTTCCACGCGCTACGAGAAGAGACCGCGCAAGATGACATCCTACTATCGATGGTGACCGACACGCGCAGACCGCCCTTCGAACGAACCATCGGAAATTTTGCGGCAATGACCGTGCTCAGGCAGCAAGCACGCGACGGCGGTCTCGAGAATAAGGCCATTGAAAAACTCTTCGATGATATCTTCGGAGCCGTCAGCAATTACATCTCCTTCTCTGTCTTCTCAGATCAGATCGCCTGGCTGAACGAGCGGCGCTCGAAAGGCTACTCCATGTGCGAGGCATTTGTAGATTACCTGCCGACCGGGACCAATCTTCCTATTAATGCCAATTCCGCCAAGGTCGACATCCACAACAATTATAAGATATCGCGATTCTATCTCGCCGAGCGAGTTACACCTACACATATTCCATACCACGGAGTTCTTCTAGGATTCTACTTCGGCCCGGGGAGAAATTCTCTGCAATGCTCCGTCGAATATGAGTCGGCGATAATCACTCCCCAGTCCGCGCGCTCTATCACGACGTCGCTTCGCACCGCGCTCACCGGGGGATCGTGATGAGCGCGACTGAAGGGCCTGGTCAGCCCCCGCGCAGCGCCTTGGAGGCAGCGGTCCTCGGATTGTGGCGCTTTGTGCTGCGTATGGAGGTCGGCGTGGATGACGACTTCCTGGCATCGGGCGGCGATTCGCTGTCGGGCATGATCCTGCTGGCCGCGATCGATGATGTATTCGGTGAACAGCTTACCCTCGAGGAACTGTTCGACCGTGGACCCACCCCAGCCAAGATGGCCGCTCTACTGGCGATACCTAATGCGCCCTACGGATGACGTATTTCACCTGGCCATTCCCGCCCGCGACCTCGCGGAGGCTGAGCATTTCTACTCAGAGCTTCTTGGCTGCCTGGTTGCGCGGCATTACGACGACAGAATCACTTTCAACTTCTGAGCATCGCACGATCGTGCTCATAGATCCGACAGGTAACCTTCTTGAATTCAAGCACTACCGAGACCCTGGGATGAAATACTGAAGGTCGGCGCACGGGTCCTCGCTCAGCGAAGCCTGCTCTTCTGGATTTTTCCGAGGTGGTTGCGCGGCAAGGCGTCGATGACGTGAATCTCCCGCGGTCTTTTGAATGCGCTCAGCCGAGCGGCCAGGTGCTCGACAAGCACGTCCTCGTGGAGGCTCTCCGAGAGCACCACCCACGCGGCGACCCGTTCGCCGAGGGTCTTGTCCGGCAGTCCGATAACGGCCGCCTCGCGAACCGCCGGATGGCTGAGCAGTGCGTCTTCCACCTCACCCGCGCCGACCCGGTATCCGGCTGTCTTGATGATGTCCGTGGAGCACCGGCCAGTGAGCCGTAGCGAGCCGTCATCATTCCACCGCCCGAGATCACCGGTGGCGAACCAGCCGTCGTGATCGAGCGCGCCTGGATGCCCGAGGTACCCGGAGAACAGGTTGGGCCCGCGCACATGGATCTCCCCAGCCCCATCGCCCGTTCCGGCATCACGCAGTTCGATGTCGACGCCGGGCAGAGGCCGCCCAAGAGATCCGGGCCGGCGCTCGCGATCGGACAGGGCCGGCGCGGTGTTGACCAAGGTTTCCGTCATAGCGTATCGATCGACTATCCGGTGCCCCGACAGTTCCTCGACGCGTTCGAATGTGGCCTTCGGCAGCGGCGCGGCGCCGGAAACCAACAGCCGCGCCCGGTTGAGCGCGCGAACCTGAGCGTCTGGCAGGGAGTTCCAGATCGCTGGCACGGCGAAGTAAACCGTCGCCCCCTCGACGGGCCGCAGGGTCGGTGCCACATACGTGAGCGGCGACCCGATCCGGAGCGGGCCGAGACCGCCGAACACTAGGCCGTGCACGTGGGAGAGCGGTAGTGCGTGGACGAGAACGTCGTCCGCGGACCATGCCCAGACCTTGGCCAGCGCATCGAGATCGAAGGCGATTGCCCGCCGCGAGAGCACCACGCCCTTGGGCTGTCCAGTCGATCCCGAGGTGTACAGGATGAGCGCCGGGTCTGTGTCCGCGGACCTATCGGCAGGCAGTGGCGCGCTGGCGTCAAGGGCGACCTGCTCGATGACTAGATCGGGACCGCAGTCACGGACGATGTGCTCCCGCTCGGGAACGGTCGAGCGGGCGCTGATGGGAATGGCGGCCGCACCAGCCGCTATCACTCCCGCCACGGCCACCAGGGTGGACATCGGATCGTCAGTGGCCACCGCGACCGTATGCGCCCCGGCGACAGCTGCCGCGACCGCGCCGACCGCGCCGGCCAGCTCATCGTGTGCTAGAACCCGATCATCGGTCGTCAGGCTCGCCCTGCCCTCGTACAGGGCGGGTAGCAACCGACTCGACCGCGCAGGCGGCGGCACAATTACTTCCCGGCGCCGTCGCCGGAGATGTGCGCCGCCTGGATCAGGCTGATATCAGCATAGGCCGGAATCGTGGATTCTATTTTCCATCCACATTCCGCAAGCAAGTCCCTGAGCTCGCCTAGTGTGCGTTCCCGGCCGTCGCCGAGCAGCAGCATCCCCATGTCAAACATTTTGCTCACGTGCGCACTGTCATCATCCGGGACGATTCGCTCAAAGATGCGCAGTGTCGCGTTGCGCGGAGCGTTACGGTAAATCGAATGAAGTATGCGCCGCGCGTTATCATCGGCCCAGTCGTGCAGGATGAACGAGAGCAAATAGATATCCGCGCGCGGAGCTGGATCGAACAGGTCACCTGGGTAGAGCTCGCACCTGCCCATCATTTGCTGCTGCGAGAGAAATTCTTTGGCGTCCTCAAATACCTCCGGCCTGTCCACCAGGATCCCCCGCAGGCCCGGCGCGGTGTTCAGTGCCGCGGCCAGCAGTATTCCCCGCCCCCCGCCGATATCTGCCACCGTCCCCTCGGCCGGCCACTCAAGCGATGGAATGCAGGTGCTGACCAGGCCGTGGGCCTGCCGGTGCATGAGATCATCGAACGCCTCCCGCGCCGTGGGACGCGTCGCCAGGTGTTCCCAGAGCGTGGCGCCGAAGACGATTTCCACCGCGGGGCGGCCGGTTCGCAAGGTTTCTGGGAGGACATGCGCCACGTCCTGCTGGCCGGTAGCGGCGAACACGGCCCACATCGACCAGGGCTCGTCTCTGACCAGCAGGCGCCCGACTTTAGTAAGGACAACATCACCACCCTTAAAAGCTACTATCTCATGACCGGCGAGAAATCTCAGCACACGGAACAGCGGTTGTTCGACCGCGCCGACCGCGCGGGCAAGCTCCGCGACATTCATGCCGCCGTCCGCGAGCCGTTCCGGCACCTCAAGCCTCGTAATAGCGCTTATGCATTGCCAGAGCACGCCCATTTCCGAGATTCCGGCAAGCCGAAATACCGCGCTAAGGTCTAGCGTCGATCCCGCGGATTCAGCGGATTCGGTAGATTCAGCGGATTCGGATTCCATGAGGCCTACGGTAACGTAGGCGCCCGCCACGGCACCACTAACCGATCCGCGACCGCCAAACAGCCAGATTCAAGCGCCCCAGACCTCCTGCGCCGTCTCCACGATCAGGCGCAATTTCGCGATTTCGTCTTCGAGAGTTAGCAGGTTGCCTTCCACCGTCGACGAAAAGCCGCACTGGCCGGACAGGCAGAGCTGGTCGAGGGGCACGTACTTGGCGGCCTCGTCGATGCGGCGCTTGAGCTGGTCCTTGGATTCCAGTTCCGGGCGCTTAGTGGTGACCAGGCCGAGCACCACTACCTTGCCCTTCGGGACAAAGCGCAGTGGCTCGAAGCCGCCGGACCGCTCGTCGTCGTACTCGAGGAAGAACCCGTCCACGTCGAGCTCGTTGAACAGCGCCTCGGCCACGAAATCATAGCCGCCGGACGCGACCCACGAAGAGCGATAGTTGCCGCGGCACAAGTGGGTGGCGACCGCCATCCCGGGTGGCCGGCCGGCCACCGCGGCGTTGATCAGGCTGATATACCGCAGGTGCATGTGCTCGGCGTCCTCGCCGCGGTCGCTGATGTAGGCGCGCTGCTCGGGGTCGTTGAGGTAGGCGAGGCTGATGTCGTCGATCTGCAGGTACCGACAGCCAAGCACACCCAAGCGGCGCACCTCCTCGGCGTACGCGGCCGCGACGTCGTCCCAGAACTCCTCGACGTCCGGGTATATCGACTCGTCGACGATCGCGCGCACGCCGGAGCGGTAGTGCACCATCGACGGCGCCGGGATCGTCTGCTTGGCGACCAGTCTCGGGGGCTCCGGGGGGTCGTCCCCCTGGGGCGGCAGAGCCCCCGCGATCGACTGAAGGAACGCGAAGTCCTCGCCGAAGATCGTCTTGTCCATCGTGATCCGGCGGTTGACCCGGATCGCGGGCGGGGTGAACTCGATCGTGCCCTCGGCGTTGCGGAACTGCGAGACCAGGTGCCCGGGCACCTGGCCGATGCCGCCGATCTGGTAGATGAAGTCCATGTGCCAGGACGCGCGGCGGAACTCGCCGTCGGTCACCGACCGCAGGCCGGCCTCCTGTTGTAGCGCCACAGCCTGGCGGATCGACTCGTCCTCGATCTCACGCAGGTCGAGCGCCGTGATCACGCCCGCCACGTAGTCGTCGCGGGCCTGCCGCAGCCTCGGCGGCCGCAGCAGGCTCCCGACGTGGTCCGCTCGGAACGGAGGAGTTGTCCTAAAGCTCACACCACCCACCCAATCAGATCCAGGACGAAGTCCGTCTGCCCGCTGCCGTGTACGGAGGTCACCGACACGGCGCGCGACAGGGAGACATCGGAGACCAGCGTATTAGTCGACTTGTCGCCGGTACGGGCCCAGCTCGCGGCGAAGGCTTCAGACGAGGATCCGGCCGCAGACACCTGCAAGACGCCTGAGCCGTGCGTGTTCAGCACGCTCAGCGCGAGGACCGCGCCCTGGGCGTCCGCCGGCAGCCAGTTCGCCAGCGAGACCGTCCGCGACGTGCCGCCGCCCAGATGCGAGTGCGACCGGGAGTCGTACGCGCGCACCGGCGACTCGCGCATGACCTGGTTCAGCCCGCCGTGGATGAAGCCCAGACGCACTCCGTTGATCTGCACCGACCCGTCCGTCGAGGTGGGAATGAAAGGCGCGATCCGCGTCCCGGCGGGGTACGGGCCGTTGCCCGAGGAGGGAATGGAAAACTTGTGGGCCTTGATAGCACCCGTGCCGGCGGGGATCGAGCCGGAGGTGACCATAGCCGCGAATCCATGGCCTGGTGCCCACACGTCGACACCCAGGTCGTCGCGGCGGTATTCGAGACGTAACACTCCACGTCGTGCAGGACCGCACCGGGCGGCGCGTCGAACGTGGCGACCAGCGGGTCGAGCGATCCCGGGGTGTACATGCCGCTGCCGCCCCACTTGCGTCCCGCGTCGAGGGTGTCGGCGTTCGAGAAGTCCCAGAAGCTGCGGAACTGGTAAGAGACGTTCTGTTGCGGCGCGGACGAGATCGAGCCGAATCCCGAGGGGTTGATCGCGGGTGTGGCGCGCACCGAGCTGATCCCCGGCCGCACGCCGGCGCTCGCGGGGGTGGCGATCGCCTCTCCCAGCAGCCCTGCCCCGCTCGCCACGCCTATCCCAGCGAGAATCGCCCTGTGGCTCGGTCTCGCCTGTCGCTTTTCACCCATTTTGTCCCGCTCCCTTCGAAAAGACGATGGCTGCGTATGACAAGAGATGAATGCGAAGCGCTGGATATTTTTCCTGAGTCTGCTGGGGTTCTGGGGACTTATTGGGCGGGCGGGCGGGTCGCGAAGGGCGCGGCGCCGCCGCCGTCGAGGACCAGCGTCTGGCCGGTCATGTAGCCGGAGGCATCGGAGGCCAGGTAGGCGACCGCGGCCGCGATGTCCTCCGGGTACCCCGACCTGCCGACGGCCAGCATCGCGCCGCGACGCTTGACCTCCGCCTCGACGTCCAGGGCCGGGTCGACGCTCAGCACAGAACGGCTGGTGGCAACCATCCCGGGCGCGATCGCGTTGACCGTGACGCCCCACGGCGCGACGTCGGCGGACAGCGCCCGGGTGAACCCGAGCACCGCGGCCTTGGACGCGGAGTACGCGGTGGACTTCGCCGCGGCGACCTGGCCGGCCTGCGAGGAGATGTTGATGATCCGGCCCCACCGCTGCGCCCGCATGTGCGGTACGGCGAATCGCGACATCAGGTACGTGCCGCGCAGGTTGATCGCGATGACCCGGTCCCAAACCTCGATCGGCACCTCCTCGATGTCCTGGCGGTCCAGGCCCTGCGGCGCCGCGGCGACGTTGACGAGGATGTCGAGCCGCCCGCGCCACGCGGCGGCGGAATCCACGAGCCGCCGCGCGTCAGACTCATCGGAGATGTCGCCAAGCAGCGACAGAGCCGACCCGCCGGCCGCGGTGATCTCCTCGACCAGCGAGTCGACGCCACCCCAGCCGCCGGTGTCATTACCGACGATCTCCTGGCGCATGTTCGGGACGCCGCCGGACTGCTTGTCGGTGACGACGACCGCGACCCCGGACGCGGCGAGCGTGTTCGCGATCGCGCGGCCCATCCCGTCACGCTTGCCGCAGCCTGTAACCACGGCTACCCGCGTGGTCACCGGACGTCCGCGGGATACGTGATGTCGATCGAGTCGCCCTCGACGCCCAGGGTCGTAGCGAGGATGCCGCGCATCAGGTCCTTGGGCACCAGGCAGTCCTCGCATGCTTCCGGCGACGCGGTGATGATCACCGCCACCCGGGAACCATCCTCGTCGATGGCCATGCGGTAACCGTCAGCTTCTAGGCTGGCCGCGAGAGCCACGGTCCGTTCCGAATAATTCATTTGATCTTCTCTCCCACCGGCGTCGCGACACCGGACCATTCGCCGAAGATGCGCACGACCATCGATATCCCGGCGTTCTTCGCCCCGGCCACGATGACCGGGATCTGCGTCGGCTGCGACAGGACGCGGTGGAAATCGTCGTCGGGGACGGGATCGGCGTCCGCGCTCCGGCCGAAGTTCAGCACGTGGCCCTTGCCCGCCCGCCGCATCTCGCCGGCGGTGCGTCCCGAGTGCTCGATCAGCCAGCTCTGCACGTCGGCCTTGGAGTAGCCGGCGCCCGCGAACTGCTGCGCGTGCTCGGGGCACAGCACCAGGGCGACCGGGGTCTGCGGGAAGATCTGCGGGCCGAGCCGGCCGATCGTGTCGGCGAAGTCGCGCAGCACTTCCTCGGTGACCGGGGTGGCGCGGTTGTCGATGAACTCACAGGTGCGGGTGAGCGTGGCCGACACCGCGCTGACCCCTTCGGCCAGGCCGGCGTTCGCCGCCAGGGGCTCCCACGGGGACTCTTCCTCGTTCTCCGCGACGCAGATCGACCAGCGGCCCGGCACGCCCTGGGTGGCCTGCCCGAGCACGTGCTGCCGGATGCCGAACGCGTTCCTGACGATCAGGCCTATCGCCCGCGCGATCGTGGCGTTCGGCCGGAAGCCGTCGCCAAACGCCCCGCCCGTCGTGTTGAACTCCAGCTCATGGCGGATCGGCCCGTTGACCACGATCAGCGGGGCGGGTCCGCTGGTGGACTGGAAGCCGCCGCCGCGCGCGGCGCGCTCGCGCATCAGGGCGTCGAACGCGGCGAGCACCACGGGGAAGTACTCGGGCTTGCAGCCGGCCATCGCCGCGTTGACCGCGGCCAGGTAGACCGTGCAGTCCCGGCCGACCTGCTCGAGCGAGCCGATGATCTCGTCGGGCTCACGCGAGGTGGTGGCGAGGAACGCGTCCACGAGCGGCTTGGAGGCGGGTATCAGCGGAAGGCCATCGGACCAGCCCTGCTCGTAGCAGTACTCGATCGCGCGCTGTGCCTCGTCAGGGTCCGGGGCCTTGAAGGGGGCCTCCTGGGTCATGCGTCTTTCTCAGTCAGCAGGGCCACCACGTCGGCAAGCACGCCGGCGGCGCGCTCCTTAACCTTGTCCTCGGTCAGGACCGCGACTGGGTGCGCCGTGGTGGCGTACGGGAAGCCGGGCGCGCCGCGCAGTTCGGCCATCGCCTCGGTGGTGGCGCGGAACGACTCGGTCACGATCACCGCGGTGGGTACCCCGGCGGCCTCGAACACGACGCCGTCGGCGGCGGCCGCCGCGCTGCAGGAACCACAGTCGCCCACGCCGGTGACGATCACGTCGGCCGCCGCGGCCATCTCCTTGATGACTTCGTCGGCCTCGGGCATGGCGAAGTTCTTCTTCGTCCGCTCCGTCAGGCTGGCGACGCCGTAGTTCTCGACCAGCAGGCGGCCGACCTCGTGGAGGAAGGGGGCGGCGTTCTGCTTGGTGTTGATGAGCAGGCCGACCCGGGCGCCTTTGAGGCTCGCGGGGCGGGCGGCGCGCGGCGCGGCCGGCTTGCCGGTGGTTTTGGTGGCTCCGGTCGGGTCAAGGATCGCGTTCGGCATGGTTTTCCCTTTCTCCCCGCTCGCCTCCGGGCGCTTTCCACCCGCCGTCTTCCCTCGTCGCGATGAAGCTTCGCTTCATCCCTCCTCAGTCCAGACGGCGGCGCGCCCTTTGGCTCGCGGGTCTAGTGCTGGTGGACGATGGCGCCGCGGATGTTCTTGCCATCCATAAGGTCCTGATAGCCCTCATTAATTTCGTCCTCGGTGATCTCCATGGTGCCAGGCTTGCGCAGCACCGCGGCCCAGGTCTTGTGTCCGCACTTATGTCAGAACGCCCCCCGGCTGTACTGACATTAGATTTCATATCACGCGCTTCCCGTCGCGCCAAGTGTCATATATCGTCAGCCGTGAGCCGCATGCGCCCGTTATGACCAGCACTGAAATCGCGCGGGCCGACTCTGTTGTGCGGCCCAAGAACGATCGACGAGGAGTAGTGACGTAGATGGCTGACATGGTTCGCGCCGTAGTGCAAACCGGGCCGCGCCAGATGGAGATGCGGCAGTACGCCCGGCCCTCGCTCGGCGGCGACACGGGCGCGCTGCTGCGCGTCGAGGCGTGCGGCATCTGCGGCAGCGACGTCGAGCAGTACAGGGGAGCCATGGGCGCTCGCAACCTGCCGATGATCCCCGGCCACGAGTCGCTCGGCATCATCGAGGAGATCACCGACGAGACCGCCGCGCGCTGGGGCGTGCAGATCGGCGACCGGGTCGCCGTGGAGATCATCATCCCCTGCCGGTCCTGCGCCCGGTGCCTGGCCGGCAACTACATGAACTGCAAGAACCGGGTTGGCAGCAACGGCGGCGGCAACCCGCCCGCGCGGCAGGGCCGGCTGACCGGCGGCTACGCCGAATACATGGATCTGAACCCGAACACGGTCGTGCATCCGATACGAAACGATATCCCCGCCGAGATCGCCGTCATGTACAACCCCCTCGGCGCCGGCGTCCGCTGGGCGCTGGAGTACGGCGGCGTGCACCTCGGCTCGACCGTGCTCGTGCTCGGCGCCGGCCAGCGCGGCCTGGCCGCCATCCTCGCCTCCCGGTACGTCGGCGCGGGCACGATCATCGCCACCGGCCTGGCGCGGGACGCGGCCAAGCTGGAGCTCGCGAAGGAGTTCGGCGCCGACTACACGATCAACGTGGAGGAGGAGAACACCGTCGAGCGGGTCCGCGAGCTGACCGATGGGGAGGGCGTGGACGTGGTTCTCGACCTCACCCCCATCGCGACACAGCCGATAGCGGACGCGATCGACGCGGTGCGCTGGGGCGGCACGATCGTGCTGGCCGGTCTCAAGGGCGGCCGCAAGGCCGAGATCTCCACCGACCATCTCGTCAACAAGGCGCTTACTGTGAAGGGCGCGTTCTCTGTGGACGCGGCCGGATACGAGAACGCGATCAAGCTAATCGAGTCTGATAGGTTCCCGCTGCACAAGATGCAGACGCACAAGTTCGGCCTGGACGACGTCGAGCACGCCATCCAGCTGCTGGCCGGCGAGATACCCGGCGAAGACGGGATCCACATCGCGATCATGCCGGGTCTGTAAAGGAGGGTCGCTCAGTCATGCCTGTCATCGACTCGCACGCGCACATCTTCCCTGCTTCTTTCGGGCCGACGCCGCATGGTTGCGACCCTGCCAGCTGGCCGTCGACCGAGCCCGGTGACGATGGCGCCAAGTTCCTCGTCAACGGGCCGATGCGGTTCCCGGCGAAGGCGGTCTGGTTCGACGCGGAAAAGCGCCTCGAGGCGTCCGCGGCCAGCGGCCTCGACGCCGAGCTGCTGTCGCCGTTCCCCGCGATCCTGAACTACCGGGTGTCCGGCGCGGTTGGGCTCGACCTGTGCCGGGTCACCAACGAGTACATCGCGGGCCTCGTGGCCGCGTTCCCGACGCGGTTCTACGGCCTGGGCATGGTCCCGATGCAGGACCCCGACATGGCCGCGGCTGAGCTTCCCGAAGTCATGAAGGCCGGCCTAGCCGGGGTGGAGATCGGCTCCAACGTCAACGGGAAGTCGCTGCACGAGCCCCAGTTCGACGGCTTCTGGGCCGAGGCAGAACGGCTCGGCAGCGCCGTCTTCGTGCACGGCATGCCGGTGCCGTCCGAGCGGCTGCCCGGGCCGGCCACGGCGACGTTCGGCGTGGGCGCGGAGGCCACACTCGGCGCGGCGGCGATTATTTCCGGAGGGGTGGCGGAGAAGTACCCGGGCCTGCGGATCTCGTTCAGCCACGCGGCCGGCGGGTTCCCGCTCGTGCTGACCCGCGCGCAGTGGTTCTGGGGCCGCACCTGGAACGAGGAGCCGCCGGTACCGGAGCCGGAGCGGCCGGAGGCGGCGCCGTGGTTCGCGCCGCACAGCCCGATCGAGCTGGCGCGCCGATTCTACTACGACTCGCTGGTGTTCGATCGGCGCGCGATCAGGTACCTGGCGGACATGTTCGGCACGGACCGGCTGCTGGTTGGCTCCGACTTCCCGGCGATGGGACGCGAGCAGCCGATCGCGGCGACGCTGCGCTCGATGGGCCTAACGGACGCGGAACTGCGGGACATCCTGTGGGATAACTGCTTCCGGTTCATCGGCGCCGAACCGCCAAAGTTATCGTGGTACACCGTGAGTAGCTTGTACCTCGACGAACTGGAGGACAGCGCCGCCTCCGAACCGTGGACCGCTCCCGGCCCGGTCGCGCAGCGCCCGCCCCGGCTGCTGCTCACACTGCTGGGCGACTACTGGTGGCAGCGGACGGAACCGCTGCCATCGGCGGCGATCGTCTCGCTGCTCGCCGAGTTCGGCGTCAGCGACTCGGCCGCACGAGCCGCGCTGTCCCGGATGACCCGCAACGGGCTCCTGGTCACGTCGCGGAGCGGCCGGCGAACGTTCGTCCGGCTCAGCTCCCGCGCCGCCGACGTGCTCGACGACGGGGCGCGGCGCATCTTCTCGTTCGGCTCGGTGGCCGCGGCATGGGACGGTAAGTGGTCTCTTGTCGCGTTTTCCATTCCAGAAGACCACCGGGCCGTCCGCGACGACCTGCGCAAGATGCTGCGCTGGCTCGGCTTCGCCCCACTGTACGACGGCCTGTGGGTGGCGCCGCGCGACCACGCCGACGGCGTCGTGGCGCGGCTGCGCGAGCTGGGCATCGGCACCGCCACGGCGTTCCGCGCGACCGCGATCCCCGGCGGCGGGCTCGCCGACATCTCGGCCCGCGCCTGGGACCTGGACGGGCTCTGTTCACGGTACGAGTCGTTCATCCGGTTTGCCGGCTTGCTGCGAGACCAGGTGCTGGCCGGCGAGATATCGCCGACGGACGCCCTGGTGGCCCGCACCCGCGTGATGAACGAGTGGCGCGCGTTCCCCGCCATGGACCCGGACCTGCCCGGTGAACTGCTGCCGGAGGAGTGGCCGCGCACCGATGCCCGCGAGCTGTTCATCGACTGCTACGACCGCCTCGGGCCGCTGGCCGTGCGGCGGGTGCGCCAGATCATCTGCAAGTACAGCCCCGAACTGGCTGGCCGCGCCTGCTACCACAGCACGGAGCTGACCCTGTCCGCCGCCGAGGACTAGTTTTTTTATCCGGAACGAATGGTTGTTTCGCGCGATCGAGTCCCAGTCACCTGTGCACGAACGTGACGTTCTCTGTGGTGCCTTTTACCAGGCTCGACCCTGTCTCCTTAAGGGTGGCGCCGGTTACCAGGTCCACAGGGAACCCTTGGAACATCGATGGCGGGAAGGCCGATCCGAATGGATAGGCGAAGGTATTCAGGCTAAGCTCCATCCCGGTGAAGCTCACTAGACCATATTTGGCTAGCTCCTGGCACACCCAGAAGCACGATGGTTGCTCCACTATCCACTCTAGGGTCTGGTTCGGCGGGGCCGGACTCAGCGCCGAAGATGGCTCGATGATCTGCCAGGACCAGCCCTCGGTGAAATTGAACATGTAGAACAGATATTCCCCGGCCCCCGGGAAACTGCCCGTACCCGACCCTTGGCCGGCCACTACCTGAGCGGACACGCGGTCGCCGGGATGGATATGGTCGTTGCCGGGCAGATCCACCGCGAAGCCATCGTCGACGTTCGTTCCGAATAGCTCGAACCATGCCCCGTAGGTGCCTTGGCCGAGTACGCAGTCGGTTTCCGTGCCGGTCTGCTCGACAGTGGATTCGTTAAATCCGTCAATGCCCACCCATTCGGAGGCCGCGGCCATCTCACCGAAGTCACAGCTGACCTTCGGCACGGTCCACATCGCGAAAGCGGACTGGTAACTGCCCGGCGGCTTGGGCGGGTTGACATTAACCCAGCCCGCCCAGCCGCCCGCGCTGTTGTCCCCAGAGATCCTTTGGTTCGCCGACAGGAAGGTGTTCAGCAAGCGGACCACACTGCGGTCCGTGTCGCGCAGCGAAGCGGCTGTCTTCCCCTTCATGTCGACGAGTACCGTGCCGGCGCAACCATAGCCGGTAGCCTGGAAACCCGAGGTCGCGGTGCCGTACTGAAGTTGATACAGCGGATCCGTCTCCGCGCATTGAGCAGCCGCCGCGAGCGGCAACGAGTTGAGTAGCCCGGTCACCTGACGCTCGTGAGCGCCGCTCAGAGTCACCGTGAGGTTGCCGCCGAACTGGTCAGACCTGAAGATGGTGAGCCGCAAGGTGGAGCTGCTTTGCGCCTTCTCGGCGGCCGGCCTGTTCGCCACCCAAGACACCTGCGCATCGATCCTCAGCAATGTTGAGTTCTTTCCGAGCGAGGCTATCCCGATCGTCAGGGCCGCGCTGTATTCATGGCTGCCCGCCACCGGAACTGACAAGAGCTCAACAATCGAATGCGTCCCGTGGACGCAGTTGCTTCCGGTCCCCTCCAGGCGCGCACCTCGGGGAAGGTGGGTCTTCTCGTAAGCCTGAACAACGGATTCCGGCTCGGCCACCTTGTAAGCACCGTCAATGTCGGTGAGACCTTTAATGCCGGGGCTGGCGGCGGGTTTCGCCAGAATTGACGACGAGGCGATCTTGGTGTGCGCTGAGTGCGGCGGTATCACCGCTTCACTAAGAACGTCGCGCGCGAACTCTTGAGCAGTTTGCGGCGGCCGCGCGCTAACCCGCCCGGGTGCCGACAGCGTACGCGACGACACGCCGGGAGGACGACCCTTAGGACCCGGAGGGCTCTTAGGACATTGGCTGGAAGCCGCTACTGTCTGGGTCGACGCTAGAATCGGGCCGGCGAAACCAGAGAGCCCAGCTGAAACAGCCAGACACGCCGCCAGAAGCAACAACAATCTCCTGAGCCTCATCTTCATCACACTTCCCCCTTTTGCGGCGATAACCGCTACTCCCGTCCGCATGAATTATGTAAGCGATTCCCAAGGTAGGCAAGGGCGGAGTGTGCATCATTTACCCTTGACTGACATGGACCCAGCGAAGGCGAGCGCGACGGCGACTGGCGTCGCGGTGGCCCGCGGTGTCCACCGCTCATACGACCAGCCCCCGTGGGTACTCGATGACCCGTTCGCCCTCCTGCTGGCCGGGCCGCGGTGGGCTGAGATCCAGGCTGTCAGCGAAGCCGCGCTTCCCCCGGCCGCGCTTCGCCAGAACCGGGCCAGCATCGTGGCGCGCTCACGCTACGCCGAGGACCGGCTCATCTCCGGCGGCTACCGCCAGTACGTGATCCTGGGCGCCGGGCTGGACTCCTTCGCCTGGCGCCGGGCCGACCTCATCGGCTGGCTGCGGCTCATCGAGGTCGACCAGCCGGCCAGCCAAGCTCGGAAGCTGGCCAGGATCGCCGAGCTCGATCTGCCGGTCCGGGACGGGCACCTCTTCGCCGCGGTCGACTTCGAAGCCGGGTCGCTGCGCGACGGCCTTGACCGGGCCGGGCTCGACTGGTCCGAGCCGGCGTTTTTCTCCTGGCTCGGCGTGACGGTATACCTCACGGCTGAGGCCATCGACGCGACCCTGCGGAGCGTGAGCGGCTGCGGGCCCGGATCAGAAATCGTTCTCAGCTACGACGCCTCTGACGCCTTTCTTGACGACGCCGCCCGGGAGATGGTGAAGATCGAGGCCAGGCTGGTCGCCGCTTCCGGCGAGCCGTACGCGACCAGGATGTCCCCGGCTCAAGCGGAGGCACTCATCGCGGGCGCCGGCCTGGAAGTAGCCGAGCACCTTACGCCGCAGGCCCTGAACGACCGGTACTTCACCGGGCGCAGCGACGGGCTGCGTCCTTCCGCCGCAGAACGCCTCATCGCCGCCCGGACACGGCGCCGGTGAGAGATACCGGCAGACACATCTCACCAAGGGCCAGGCAGGCGAGCCTGAGCCAGGCGGTTACCCGGCCCGGCGCGGATGGGCCTGGCGCGGCAGCTGGTCGGAGAGGACCTTGATGTGCTCAGGACCTATGCCGCAGCATCCGCCGATGAGCTGAGCACCGTGATCGGCCCAGGCGATGGCCTCCTGCAGGTACTGGTCGGGGGTCAGCCCGTCGAAGACCCAGTTCGGCGCCGCCCAGCTGCCGGATTCTGCATAGACCCCGATAGGCCCGGGGAACCGGGCTGCGACGATGCCGATCGCTTCCAGGGAGACGTCGGGCTTGGCGTGCATCACGGTGACGGCGGCCACCGCCGGGTCAGCCAGCTTGCTCACGAACTCGGCAAAACTGTCTCCCTCGCCAAATACGGGATCGGCGCCGAGCGTGCCGTCGTCCAGTCGCATCGCGGAGACGCCCAGCCAGACCGGCAGCCCGGTCTCGGCGGCGGCCTGCAGCGCGGCACGGCCATAGCTCGGGGCCTCGATCAGTTCCAGGGCGATCAGGTCAACCCCCGCCTCCGCCAGCAGCCCGGCCTGCTCACGGAAGTCGGCCAGGCTCGGGAACCTATCCGCGGCGGCCAGGCCGGCTTCGTTGCCGCCGTGTACGGCGGCCGAGCAGAACGCGGACATGGAGCCGGCCACCGCGACCGCGCGCCCGCCCGCCGCGGCCTCGCGGGCCCGCAGCGCCGCGGCGACGGCATTGCGGTTGGCGTCGGCCACACGGCTGCCCAGGCCCGCAGGTTCCAGCGCGGCCCGGCTGGCCGCGAACGTGTTCGTGATGATCACCTCGGCGCCGGCCCGGATGTAGGCCTCGTGCACACGCTGCACCACGTCGGGCTGCTCCAGATTCGCCCGGCCGCTCCACGCCTCAACGTCCATCGGCACGCCCTCGGCCTGCAGCTGGGTCCCGGTCCCACCATCGATGATCACCACGCCACCATCGGCCAACCGCCCGGCGATCTCCGCGGCCACGCTCATCCTGGAACTCCCTTCCTCGCCCTTCCTGTCTCTCTAATCCTGCTGCTGGAACCAGTGCCTGATGTCAGTCCCTGGACCGAGCAATGGCGCCCCGGATGTCGTGCAGTAGCTCGCTTTCCACTTCGAGTCGGTGTAATTAGTGGTATCGGTCCAATCGCCCTCTTTCTTGAGCAGGTAGCCCGTGGGCGGCGCTGCTAGCTGATACGCGTTGAGGCCGACTTTCAGCGTGTGCAGGTACGACAGGAAGTTCCGAACGGATGTCGGCGCATCCGGCCAGCAATATGGCTCGGTTTTGACGTGGTCGTACCACGGGAAGTTCGTCCACTCCCCGACCACGACGGGAGCGACGCCGATAGCGGCGGGATGGTCTACCACCCAGCCGAATTCCTTCCACCACGTCGCCGGGTCAGCGGGAGGGCTCTTGCCGGCGTCAGGGTTGGCGTAGGGATGGTGGATCGAGTACACGATCGGGCCCAGGCTGGGGCTGATCAGGCAGTTCCCGGTGGGAGTCGAGCCGCACTCCTTCTGTGCCAGGCCGGCCAGCGTGTTCCCATTGCCGGGCCCTTCCACCCACAGCAGGTTCTTCGCTTTGTCATCGACCCGGATGTGGTACGCCACCGCATCCATCCCCTGGTAGCGGAGCCCGTTCTGTCCGCAGCCCGTGAAATTTCCGGCCGTGACCGTGCCATTGCGCCACAGGTTCATGAGGTAGGGACCGTTTGGTCCGTGGCCGCCCTGGCTAGCCGGGCACGCGTCCACCCGCGGCTCATTGAAGATATCGAAGACCACCTGCTGGTCCTGCGCGTAGGTCTTATGGCTGCCCCAGCTCTCACGATGGGCCGTCACACAGTTCCAGAACGCGAAGGTCGCCTTGGTCGGGTCTTTCTCAGAATTAGCGAATGCGGGATTAACCATGGAGTCGGATTCCGTCTGGTCGTTGATCACCACGACCAGCCCGTCGTTCTCGGCTCGGCGCACCTCGGGGTCCAGGGCCTTATTCAGGTAGGTGTTACGGCACCCGCCGTTGTCCGGTGTCGTGTTCCCCGTCACGGCGTACTGGCTGACCTGAAGCCGGACCGTGTTGCCGCACCACTGGTCCGCGGTCGCGTCGATCTTCGGCAGGTCCGTCTTCGGATAGCTGGTCAGCTTCGGATTCGACAACCCGGGCACCGTGGTCCCGTACGAGATGAACGGCCGCCCCTTGGAGTCCACGACCGTCCTATGGTCGCCAGCGATATGGAACGGCCCGACCGGCTTGACCACCGCATGAGCGCACCCGGTCCCGTACGCGGCGGCCGGCTGAGCCGACCCGACGAGGGACAAGAGACCGGCCAACGGCACCAAAGCCGCGACCAGGTAGAAGGCCACGCGCTTGGAATGGATCTTCGCGGAACGACTCATTCCACCATCTTCTCAGCCTCAATGGCTATCCGCAGGGAGGTTGTGTGGAAATGCGGCAGATTATTGTCGCTGCCGAAATTGCCGTCTCTCGCGCCCCTCAAGAATGTCCCTGACCCAGCCGATATCAAGCGTGCCCGGCACCGACTACGACCTCAAATCTCCCGCCTTGCGGTTTCCGCCGTTGACGGTGAGCCGCCAGTGCATTGCGGCTAGTGTCTCGGGCGTGACTGGACGCCCTCTGCTTGCACCGGACCAATACGTGGCGTCGCTGGCGCGCAAGCGGATGGCGGCGTCCGCGTTCTTCCGCGACAGTGAGGGCCGGGTTCTCCTAGTGAACCCGGTCTACAAGGAGGCGTGGGACCTT
>DATMKQ010000430.1:0-22433 GCA_035571275.1 Trebonia sp. | reverse complement strand
GCGCAGGAGGAGCACGGTGTCCGCAGCGTTGAATCGCGTAAGGCGTCGAATCCGGTGGCCTTCGGGATCATCGGCCTGATAGCGGTATTCGCGGCGATCTTCCTTGTCGTCTTCAAGGGAGTGACGTTGTAAACGTGTCCCGACTACCTAAAACTAAAATCAAAAGCGCCAAGTGGCCTGAAGCTTGCCGTTGCTACGGGCGATTTGTCCGGTCTGGAGTGCGCATATGCCTATGAGCGTGCGGGGTGCGATTCTGGGTCTCGCGCCGTGGCCGGGCCCGTCCCCTCAGCCAGGCTGGCGTCGCGGAGATTGATGGCTCGGACGAGGAGCTGGGACACGTCGATGACCTCGAGGCTCTCCTTGGCCTGGCCGGCTGCCTTCTTGGCGTTCACCGCGTCGCCGAGCATGACCATGCAGTAGGGGCAGGCCGTGGAGGATATTCGTCCTGGATACTGTCGCACAGGGGTGGCGCAGGCTGGGCGGCATCGGAGGCGCCGAGGGTGATGGACGGCAAGGTGGACGGGAACAAACGCGCGCGGCTCGCCCGCCAGCCTGTGTGCGTGCCATGCGCATGGTCCTGACCTTCCGGCGGCCCGAGGGCGCTCCAACCCCGGAGACCATGAGAGCTCTGGCGCCCGGGATGGACCCGGAGCTGTCCGGGATGCTGCTGGTCCACCTGATGGCCGCCCAGCTGCAATCCCAGCGGACCATCGGTGAGCCCATGTTCGGAGGGCTTCCGGAGAGCCTGGCCATGGAGATGGTGGCCAACAGGCTGTTCCACGGCGGCGAGCAGCCAGACGTGCTGCTAGCCCGAACCCGAATGCTATGGGAGACCTACGGCAGCCAGATCGACCTAGAACGGCTCAAGGTGCACGGGCGCCTGCGGGACCTGCTCAGGGAAGCGACCGGCCTGGACCGCGACGACATCGCGGCGCTTACCTTTGCCTACCACGGGTACATTCGCGCGCACCGCCAGCAGCAAGAGGAAACTCCGTGGTCAGGGCGATGTCGATCATGTACGTAAGGTGCTTGTCGGGCCTGACAACGCAACCCCCGGCGTCCCGGGCCTCTACAGATGCTGGATGGCGCAGATTGAGGTAGTCAACGCCGCATCTGCACCACCACCTGACAGATGGGGCGGTAACCTCGATCAGCCTGTCTCGCCGTCGGCGTGTCACCGACCCCTCTTCGCTGGCTGCCGACGCGAGGGCAGCTGGGGTTGCGACTGTTGGCTGGGGGAAGGATGCTAGAACAGTGGCAAGCGGATCGCTTGCTAGGCATGCCCAAGGTCTACATAGAGACCACGACCGTGGACCTTAGCCCAGGCAAGGATGGTTTCTATATACTGGAAAGTGATGATGAAAGCGAAAGTTTCATTCTTGATATTTCTCGTGGAAGAATGAATCAGATGAAGGCTAGGCTTCAACTCCGCTATGGGCGAGAGGTCGTTCTCTCCAGAATGTGCACGGCCGTTCCACATACCAATCCTGACGGCACGCTTCTTACTTTTCCGCACCTTCATAGATATACGGAAGAATTTGGCGACAGAGTCGCCGAGCAACTTGAACCTTTCGTCGACGTAGCTTCAGCCCTGAATTTCTTCTGTGATCGGATCAACCTTCCGCAGCCGGATATTCAAGGAGGTATCACATGAGCTTTGATGCGGATCAGCTCGCAAGCTCATACCTGTCCTGGATAAGGCGCGGCGTGAGCACGATCAAGCTCGATGAACGAACTTCGGAGCTTACTACGCCATTCCTGGACCGCCACAACGACCATTTGCAGATCTATGCAGAGCGCCTAGATGCTGATCATTTTTTGCTTTCCGATGATGGCTATATTGTTAGCGAGCTCAAGTCGAGCGGGGTCGAACGCCTTGGAGACCGCAGGCAAGTCATCTTCCAAGACCTGCTTAGTGGGTATGGAGTTGAATTGGCTCAAAATGAGCTGCGGGTTGAAGCCAGCTCATCGAACCTTGGTCAGCGTGTACATAACCTCGTTCAAGCGATGTTGAGCCTGGACGATATGTTCGTACTCGCACAGCCTCAGGCTAGGAGCACATTTTTGGATGTTGTGGCTAAGTTTCTAGATGACGCTGACGTTAGGTATTCGCCGCGCGCCAAATTTGCTGGGAAAAGCGGCCTTGACCATTTGGTTGACTTTGTGATCCCCAAATCCAAGGAAGCTCCTGAAAGAATCCTTCAGGTAGTGAATTCCCCACGACGTGATCGTGTGGAGAGCTTGTTGTTCGCGGCAAATGATATGAGAGCTGCTCGCGGCATGGAAATTTCCTATTTTGCGCTAGTCAACGACTCCCGCCGTGAAGTGCAAGGGGATATCCTCAATGCTTTCGCCGCTTACGATGTTCAGGTAAGGCCTTGGTCTCGCCGAGAGGACCTGGTTGCCGTCCTGGCAGCATAGCGCTTGCATCGGTTGGCTGCACGCGCCCGGCACGGCGGCCCGTTCCGTGCCAGACGCGGCACGTACGGCGTCCATACCGGGCCGGGTAGTCTGCGGCGGCGGCGGCGCGTGAAGTACGTCGCCTCGTATGAACGGCTCGAGCTCTCGACGCTGCACCCCGGGAGGGCGGCGGCTCTAGTGTTCCTATGGGTTGTAATTCCTCGCGAACTAATAGGCGAGGAGACCTTCTCGACGACCGATCGCATAGATCACATCAGTATTGGCTGGGTTTGCGAAACCTGCTTTACGGCAGATGGTGGCGAGTGTACGCACCTTCTTTATCGGATCACCCGAGATCTCGCGCATATCTCTCAATCTCGGATTATTTCTCCAGCCGTTCAGGAAAATCATTTCAGCGTGGCTAGTGAGTCATAGCTCCGCATCGATTGTTACAACGATCCTGCGAAGTACGTCTGACAACTGGATCGCCTGTCCAATACTAGTCCTAACCATTTCTCCAGCAGTTATCGACGACAACTCCGGGGACGTCCTAAGTCCGAGGTCGGATCGGATGAGCGAGGAGGCCTGACGCCACAGCCCCTGTTGGTAGATATAACTTTCGACATAATAGAACGACGGTGCTAACTTTCAATGAATGGTTGAGGCAATCAGGGCAAAGCGGGCAGATACCCGCTTGCTACTGTCCACGGACGGCACCGCTCAGGTCTCGTCAGCCCCGCGGCAGCCCGAGCAGGCGCTCGGCGACGATCCGGCGCTGGATCTGCTGGGTTCCGCCGTAGACCGACTGCGCGCGCGACCATACGTAGTCGGCGAACGGCTGGTCCGCCAGGACGAACGAAGCGCCGGCCAGATCGACGAGCACGTGGTGCAGGCGCTGCTCCACCCGGGTGGTGAGCAGCTTGTCCACCGACCCGCTGGCGCTGACCGCCGTGTCTCTGCTGGCCAGCGAGCGGCTTACCTGCCACTGCAGCACCTGGAGGTCGATCATGGAGCTGATCAGCCGTCGGCGCAGCTGCTCATCCGCCGCGCTGTGTCCGGCGCGGACCGCGTCGAGGGCGGCGCCGAGCACCTGGCCGAGGCGGCCGACGAAGCCCATGTCCGCCGGGCCGCGCTCGTAGGTCAGCATGTGCATGGCGATCCGCCAGCCTTGACCCCGCTCGCCGACCAGGTTTCCACGCGGCACGCGGACGTCGTCGAAGAACACCTCGGCGAACTCGCGGCTGCCATTCGCCAAGGTGATCGGCCTACGGTCGATACCTGGCGAGGCCATCTCCACCACGAGCATGGACAGACCTCGGTGCTTCGGCGCGTCAGGCTCGGTCCTGACGAGCAGCAGGCACCAGTGCGCCCACAGCGCCCCGCTGGTCCAGATCTTCTGGCCGTTCACGACGAAGGAGTCGCCGTCCAGCCGGGCCGAGGTGGTCAGCGACGCGAGGTCGGATCCGGCCCCCGGTTCGCTGAAGCCCTGGCACCAGGGCGCCGTGCAGTCGAGCAGGCCGGGCAGCACGCGACGCTTGAGGTCGTGGCTGGCGAAGTCTGAGATGGCGTGCGCGATGTGCCCGATTGGCGGCGGCGGCGGCGCTTGCGCCGCGGCAAGCTCCTCGTTGATTACCGCCTCGTAGGCGTCGGGCAGTCCGCCCCCGCCGTACTCGATCGGCAGTGACACGCCGACGTACCCGGCCCGGGCCAGGTCCTGGTACCACTCCAGGGTGCGCGCGAGCGACTGGTCGGATTCATAGCCGACGCGGCCGGAGTAGGCGGCCGCCTCGGCCGCGAGCCAGTCACGCAGCTCGGCGCGGAACCGGGCGACATCGGCTGGTTCGGTGAAATCCATTACGCCACCTCAAAAATCCGCGCGGCCAGTATTGCCTCCTGGTGATGTTCGTCCCCGAATACGCGCCGCGACGCGTGCGCCCGGCGCAGCCAGACGTGCGCCGGGAACTCCCACGTGAAACCGATGCCGCCGAAGACCTGCACGGCGCTCTCGCACACCTCGACCGCGGCCCGAGCGGCGAACGCCTTGGCCATCCGGGCGGCCCGCAGCGCGTCGGCCGGGGCGAGGGCGTCAACGGACCAGGTGGCGTACCACATCGCGCTGCGGGTCGCCTCGACAAGGACCAACTGCTCGGCCGCGATGTCGCCGATCGCTTCGAAAGAGCCGATCGGCGCTCCGAACTGCCTGCGCGTCTTGGCGTAGTCAACGGCGGCCGCGTGCGCCGCCTCCATCGTGCCGAGCAGGTCCGCGGTAAGCATGGCCAGGGCGAAGGCACCGACGCGAGCGCGGTCGGCTTGGCTGAGCGGGCGGCAGCTGACGCCGGGCGGGCTGGCCGGCGGTTCGGCCAGCGGCACTCGGACCGAGCGCGTGAGATCGATGCCGCCGTCCGGCTCGGCGAGCAGGTGCGTCGCGCCGTCATCGACCGAGACAGCGAAGTCGGCGCCGGCGGAGTCCCACGCCAGCGCTTCGCCCCCCGCTGCGAATTCGGTGAGGTCCGGCCTTAGCAGCGGAGCGATCCTGAGCTCGCCGGCCGCGACCGCACTGAGCACGTCGGGGTCGGCGCCGTGGGCTTGAAGCTGCTCGGCGGCGATGAGCGTGCCCGCTACCGGTGCCGCAAGCGCATGCCGGGCGACTTGCTCCACCAGCAGTCCCGCGTACACCGCGTCGGCGCCCATCCCGCCGTTCTCTTCGCGCAGCCGCAACCCGAACCATCCTGCCTCGGCCATCCGCGACCAGTCGGCCGCACTCGGCTCGGGCGATGAGACGTCGGCGGGGCCGCGGCCCAGCCGCCAGTTTCCGGCGACGTCAGCCGCCAGCTGGCCGGCCCCGTCCCGGAAGGCACGCTGCTCGGCATCTAGTTCAATCGTCATCTCGGCGGGGCCCGCTCCTTGCGACCTGCGACATTACCCTGCGTGCAACTTTAACATTGCTATCTTATGTCTGATAGGTGCCAGGATGGCGGCCGGCGCTCCGCGAAGGCGCGTGATCCCTCCTGAGCCTCTGGGCCGGTGAGAACCTCCCTGGATACCTGGTCTTCGATCGCGTAGGCCCCCGCGAGGTCCCCGGCCAGCCCGGACGTGACCGCGCGCTTGGTGGCGCGTACCGCCGCCGGCGCGTTCTGAGCGAGGGCCGTGGCGATGGCGAGGCCGCGATCGACGGCACCGCCGTCCGCGACTAGTTCGTTGACGAAGCCGAGCTCGGCCATGCGCACGGCGCCGAATTCCGACCCGGTGAGCAAGATCTGCATCGCCGCCGCGTAAGGGATCTGCCGCGCCAGCCTGGCCAGGCTGCCCCCGCTCGCCACTACGCCATGCCGTACTTCGGGCAGCGCGAACCGCGCTGACCTGCCCGCGATCCTGATGTCGGTCGCGCCTACCAGTTCCATCCCCGCGCCGAAGCAGATCCCCTCGACCGCCGAGATCACTGGCTTGGTCAGCACCGTGTTGCGCAGCACGCCGCGGTGGATGTCGCGCCAGACGTCGGCGGCCGAGCGGCCGCTGCGCACCGCCTGTGCTATCCCCGGTCCGATGCTGGACAAGTCGGCGCCGGAGCAGAAATCCGTGCCGTTGCCGGTCACCACGGCGACGCGGATGCCGTCTGACCGCTCCAGCTCCGCCCAGGCCGCGGCGAGGTCCCTGAACGCGTCCAGGTCCAGGGCGTTACGCCGCCGGGTGCCGTCGATGGCGATCAGCATGACCCCCGCCGAGGGATTCGTAGTAGTGATCACGTACCGGACCCCCTGACCTGGGCGCATTCCCGCCTAAAGTTGCTAACTTATATATGTTAGTCTGCCGGGTATGCGCCTATCGTGTCCGCTCGCATCGTTCGCGGCCGAGGATCCCGGCGGCTGGTCGCCTGTGCTGGCCCGCGCCGCGCTCTTCGACCGGGCCGGCGTCGACCGGGTCCTGGTTTCCGATCACGTCGTCTTCGGCGAGGCCCTCGACGAATACGCGCGGCCGGAGCTCGGCGGGCAGGCTGGCGGCAAACAGCCCACCGGACCTGACGGCCACTGGCTCGAGCCGCTCACGCTGCTGTCGGTAATCGCCGGGCGGACCGCGCGCATCCGGCTGTGTACCAACATCCTGCTCGCAGCGCTGCGCCGGCCTGCGGTGCTGGCCAAGTCGGCCGCGACGCTTGACGTGCTGTCCGAAGGCCGCCTTGATCTCGGCGTCGGCGTGGGCTGGCAGCAGGCGGAGTACGACGCGGCCGGCCTGCCGTTCGCGGACCGCGGGCGGCTGCTCGACCACACGCTCGACGTGTGCCAGACACTGTGGACGCAGCGGCGCGCGTCCTTCTCCTCGGCCGAGCTGACGTTCGCCAACATCCACAGCATGCCCAAGCCCGTGCAACCGGGGGGTGTGCCCATCTGGGTGAGCGGCACGGTGAACAAGCGGGTCGTCGCCCGGCTCGCACGGTACGGCTGCCGGTGGATCCCGTGGGGTCCGTCCGCGGCGCAGCTCGGCGAGTCCATCAATCGGCTGCGCGGCGAGCTCGCCGCGGTCGGCGCGGACCCGGAATCGCTGCGAGTATTCGGCAGCCTGCCTGTGCACCACGCCGCCGGCGGCTCAGTTGACATCGAGCGCACCATGGCGGCGGTGCCGGACCTGGCCGCGATCGGCGTCACCGAGGTAACCGCGCGGTTCCCGCTGCCCGACGACGACCAAGCGGCCGAAGAGATCCTGCGACCGATCGTCCAGGCCTTCCGGTCCGCCGCCCCTTCCGATCATGGGCGCAGGGTTTCTGGCAGCCCGTAGAGCGCGATGGCGTTGCCGCGGACGATCTTGTCGATCTCCCGCTGCTCCAGGCCGGCCAGTGCCTTCTCGGCGTATCCGACGCTGTCCGGCCAGGTGGAGTCCTGATGCGGGTAGTCGGTCTCGTACAAGATGGTGTCCACGCCGATCTTGTCGCGCACCGAGATGCCGAAGTCGTCTTCGAAGAAGCAGCCCCAGATGTGTCCTGGGACGTAGCTGCTGGGGTAGTCGTTGATGTTCGGATCCCATTCGTCGCGGTAGTTGCGCTTGCGCCACAGGGTGTCCAGCCGCTCAAGCAGGTACGGCATCCAGCCGATCTGCCCTTCTGAGAAGGCGAGCTTCAGGTTGCGGAAGCGGGCCAGCACGCCAGACAGCAGCCAGTCGGACATCGACAGCTGGGAGTTGATGGTGGTGAGTGAGATCTGCACGTGCGCCGGAGCGTCTTTCGACGTGATGGGCACCTGTGAGGACGAGCCGATGTGCATGTTGATGACGGTGCCGGTCTCGTCGCAAGCGCGGAAGAAGGGGTCCCAGTACCGGTCGGGGTCGTGGATGCTGGGCAGGCCGAGGGCGGCGGGCAGTTCGCTGAACGCGACGGCGCGCACGCCCCGGTCGGCGTTGCGTCGCACCTCGGCGGCGGCGAGCCCGGCGTCCCACAGCGGGATCAGGCACAGGGGTATCAGCCGGCCGCCGCTGTCGCCGGCCCATTCCTCGACCATGAAGTCGTTGTAGGCACGCACACAGGCCAGGCCGAGTTCGCGGTCGTGGCCTTCGAGGAAGGTCTGACCGCAGAACCGCGGGAACGTGGGGAAGCAGAGCGATCGCTCGACCCCGTTGACGTCCATGTCAGCCAGCCGGGCCACGCGGTCGTAGCAGCCCGCCCGCATGTCGGCGTAGCGGATCGGTCCCGGGACGACCTGGTCCGCGCTCAGCCCGGCCGAGGCGTTGCCGATCAGCGTCCCGGTCCTGAAGTCCTCGTAGACCCACCAGTCGGTCTTCGGGCCGTCCAGGGCGACACGGAACGCCGTCCACCCGGAGCGGAACGCCCGCGGGTTAAGCGAGTCGGGCACCATCTCGTACGGGCCTGCCACCACCCGCGGGCCCTGCGCCCGGTACCTGGCGGGCAGCCACCGCTGCCACAGGTCGGGTGGCTCGACGATGTGGTCGTCGACGGAGATGATCGGCGGGATCTCGGGTCATGTGCCCACCTGCGGGACCGACGGGACCGACGGGACCGACGCGACCGACGTGCGCGTCCGGGCCAGCTCGGTCATCCGGTCGAGCGCGGCCGCGACGAGCGCGGGGTCGATGCCCGCGGCGAGCTCGGCGCCGCCCGCCTCGATGAGCATCTCAGGCAGCCGCGACCGCAGCCGCCCGACCGCCCACTGGAACACGTCCCCGAACGCCACCGGGTCCATCTCGTTCACGACCTGGAACGTCTCCCGAGGGTGGATGTAGTGGTAGTGCGGCCCCTGGCGGAAGCAGTCGAAGCGCAGGTACTCGAGTTCGTCCTCGCTGCCGAACACGTGAATGCTCGGCCCGCCGTCGTCGACCGGACCCTCCTGGCCGCTGGTGAGCTCGGTGACCCGTTCTTCGTCCGGACGCCCGCCATAAAAGCCATGAATGATCGCCGGATTCAGATCGCGCATCTCCAGCCCGAAGGTGACCACTCCCGCGGGCACCCGAACCGTGTTCTCCTCGACCGGCGCGATCGGCTGAATGTGATACGTCGTGCCCATGCTGTGCACTCCTGTTCGTGCGACCGGGACGGTGTCGCGGGGGCCCGCCCGTGCTGGCGGGCCCCGCGAGTCACCGGGGACCGCCCGTGCTGGGCGGGCCCCCGCGAGTCACCGGGGTAGTGTCAGCTGCCTGACGGGCAGATAGCCGCCCCGCTGCCGGGCACCGTCCACTTGCCGTTCTGGATCTCAGCCTGGAAGTAGCAGCGGTCGTCCGGGTTCGCCTTGCCCTTGGTGTAGGTCAGCGGCGGGGTCACGCCGGCGATGGAGAAGCCGGCGGGCAGCGCGTACATCGCGTTCAGCGCGTCGGCCGCGGTCGGGTTGTCGCCGGCGTTGGCCCGCGTCATCGCTGCCGCGTAGACCTCGAGCGAGGCCCAGACCTGCGCGACGTTGGCGTTGTACGTCGGCTGGGTGAGAATGCCCGGGTCGTAGGTCTGCAGCGCGTCGTTGAACTCGCGTGCGCCGGCCGTCGCCGTGGAGAACCAGGGGAAGTTCTCTTGCGGGACCAGCGCGTCCTGGAAGTTGGCGTCGCTGAGCCAGGTGTTGTCGGCGGACGCCCCGCTGCCGATGACGGTCGGCTTGAAGCCCTGAGTAGCGCAGTCGTTGACGACCCGCACCGTTGTCGCGGCGCCGTCCACCACGTACATGGCGTTGGCGCCCGCCTGCTGCATGGCCAGGCACTCCGCGGTGTAGTTCGGGGCGGAGGCCGACACCGCGCCCTGGTAGGAGATCGAGGCGCCTGGTGCGAGAGCGGGATCAGACTTGATCTGCGAAGCGAGGGAGCTGACCTGGGCCGCGCAGATCGGCACCTCGGAGCAGTACGGCAGCGCGACTGACTTCTTGCCCACGGAGATCGCGGAGTCGAGCACGCTCAGCGCCGGCGTGGTGGTGCCGGTCGGGAACAGGTCAGGGTCGGTGTACTGCAGCGCGCCGAACTGGGTCTGCCCGCCGATGACGGGGATCTTCGCCGTGTCGACGAGCTTCTCCCATGACGTGAACGTGTTGCTGACCATGCCGACGATCGCCATGACGTGGTCGCTGATCAGCTCCTGGGCGTCGGCGATGCCCTTGCTCGGGACCGACCCGTCGTCGAGCACGATGACCTTGACCGGGTGCCCGTTGATGCCGCCGTGCGCGTTGGTGTACTTGGTCCACGCGTCGATTGCCTGCGGCGTGCCGCCGATGGAGGCGGCGTAGGGGCCGGTGATCGAGGAAATGTTGCCGATGACGTAGGTCGACCCCGTCGCGGTCGAAGCGGCCGGGCTGGTGGCCGCGGCGCCGCTGGCGGACGTCGCCGGCGTCGACGTGGCTGTCGAAGAATTAGTCGCCGAGCCGGAACCGTTCGATGAGCACGCCGCGAGCGCGGTGCAGGCCACCGCGAGGGTCAAAACAGCGGCCTTGCGCGGAATTCGCTGCCGCAAAGCGGACGGTCCGGCCGGCCGGGAAAGTATTCGGTTCAACGACCGCTCCTCTGCGTGAGTCGTTAACGGCGCAATCGCTCTTGCCACAGGTTCACCTCGTGTCTGAGCAAGCGCTTGGTTAAAGGGAGGGTACGATAGCCCGTCAACGCGGTCAAGGGGGGATGGCCTGTGTGATTGGCTTGTACCAAGCGCTTGCTTGCTACCCTGCATGGAGCTACCGTGATCGGTAACCTGGGCGTCAGGAAGGAGCTTGTCGTATGCCGTCAGGTCAGGACCGGGCCGCTGCGATCGTCGGGGTGTACACGACGAAGCAAGGCAAGAAGATGGCGCGGTCGGAGTTCTCCCTGAAGCTGGAAGCGGTCAAGGGTGCGCTCGACGACGCGGGGCTGGCCCCGGCCCAGGTGGACGGCATCGTCCCGCTTGAGTCCGCCATGATCGCCCCGGCCTCGGCCTACCACAGCTGGTGGGCCGCGCAACTGGGCGGCCAGCTGACCTTCATGAGCACCGGGCAGGCCTCCGGCGGGATCGTCAAGGCGGCCAGCGCCATCGCCGCGGGAATGTGTGACGTGGTCGTCGTCTTCTGGGCGAACGCGGGCTACCAGGTCGGGCCGGGCGGCACCGCGGTGCCAAGCCACGCCCCGCGGACCGCGGAATGGTCCTTCGAGGCCCACGGCGCATACATGACGTCGTGGTACGCGATGTGGGCGCAGCGGTACATGCACGAGTTCGGCGCGACCAGCGAGGACCTGGCCCGCGTCGCCGTCACGCAGCGCTACCACGCGACGTTGAACCCCGCGTCCATCATGGGCCCCCGGGGCGAGATCACCGTGGACGACGTGCTGGGCTCGCGCATGATCTGCGCGCCGCTGCACCTGTTCGACTGCGCCCTGGACAACGAGGGCGGGTACGCGATCGTCGTCGCGTCGGCCGCGGTCGCCGCGTCCACCGCGAAGGAACCCATCTGGATCCTCGGCGGCGCCGAGGCGTCCTACACCGACTTCTACACGACCATTCAGGATCCGTGGTTTCCTGCGGACGGCTACGCGGTCCGCCGGGCGGCGGACATCGCGTTCGCCCAGGCCGGCGTCAAACGCGAGGACATCCAGGTCGCGGGCATCTACGACTGCTTCACCATCACCATGCTGCGGTCGCTCGAAGAGCTCGGGTTCTGCCAGCTGGGGGAGGGCGCGCAGTACTTCGCCGAGGGCGTCACCCGACTCGGCGGCTCGATGCCTTGCAACACCGACGGCGGGCTGCTATCCAACAGCCACAACGTCAGCCCCTCGGGCATGCACACCATCGAGGTCGTCCGCCAGTTGCGCGGTGAGTGCGGCGACCGGCAGGTGCCACAGGCGCGGCTTGGCCTGTCCTTCGCCCAGGGCATGTCACCCCACGGTCTGGCCTCGACGCTGATCATGGCCAGCGGATGAGCCTGATCAGCGTGGACATGGGCGCCGCCGTCGGAAGTGAGCTGTCGCGCGCCGCGTCGTTCCCCGTGTCCGAGTCGGACATCCGCCGCTGGGCGATCGCCACCTATTACCCGAGACGGCCCCCCGCCCGGTTCTGGGACGCCAACGCCGCGGGGGAGTGCGCGCTCGGCGGGATCGTCGCGCCAGAGGAGTTCAACCCGTTCGCGTGGATGGCGGCCGAGCCGCGGACCAGGCCGCCCTCCGACCCGGTGCGGGACCCTGACCACCTGGAGCACCTGCTCGGTATCGCCGGCCCCGGCCTGAGGAACCAGCTCAACGGCGGGGTGTCGGTGGAGTACGGGGTGCCCATGCGCCCGGGGGACGTCATCGAATCGGTGGTCACGCTGGTCCGCTACACCGAGAAGACCGGGCGGCTGGGCGCCATGCTGTTCACGGTCACCGAGGAACTGTGGCGCAACCAACGGATGGAGACCGTCCGCCGGTTCCAGATGACGCTGATCCGCTACTAGCGCGGGAAGGACGAGACATGGGCACGCTGGCAGAGCGGCTGGTCGTCGGCGCGAAATTGCCGCCGTTCACCCGGGTCACCGACTTCGACGTCTGGAACCGCTTCGCGGCGGTCAACTACGAGTTCGTGCCCATCCACATGGACGACGCGGCCGGCCGGGAGGCCGGCCTGCCCGGCGCCGTCGGGATGGGCAACCTGCAGTGGGCCTACCTGCACAACCTGGTCCGCGACTGGCTCGGCGACGACGGGCGGATCCTGCGTATGGATCTCCAGTTCCGGGCGATGAACCGGCGCGGCCAGACGGTCAGCGCCCACGGGGAAGTCCGCGGCGTCACCCACGGCGACGACGGGCTCGAAGTGAGCCTGAACGTGTGGACAGAGGCGGTAGACGCCGACACAGGCAAGGCACAGCAGCTGGCCGTCGGGCACTGCGTCGTCCTGCTCCACTGACGGCGCGGCCGCCACGACATGAAGGAGTCAAAGCCACCGTGAGCTCTCTTCACCGGCACGCAGCGATCATCGGTGTCTATACCACCGAACAGGCTGTCTGTCTGCTGAGGTCATCCGCGTCATTGCAGCTCGAGGCCGTCCGGTCCGCGCTCGCCGAGGCCGGACAGCCCGCCCGGCTGCTCGATGGCCTGGTTCCGCTCGACCCCAGCCCGTGGGGGACGGTGCCTTCTGGGCATATGTACTGGGCGGAGCAGCTGGGCGAGCGGCCGCAGACCTTTCTTGAGCTCGGGTCGGCGGTCGGCGGGGTGGCCAAGGCGGCGGCGGCGGTCTCGGCCGGCCTGTGCCGCCTCGTCGCCGTGTTCTGGTCGCGTACCTCCGACCCGGGCGGGCCCCCGGCCGACTGGACGGCTAGCGCCACCGACGACCTGATCCTGGGCAGCCCGCCGGTGCACGGCGGCGACCCGCTCGCGATGCGCGCGCTGTGGACCCGCCGGTACATGCATGAGTTCAAGGTCACGAGCGAGGACCTGGCGCGCGTCGCGGTGGACCAGCGGCACAAGGCCAGGCTGAAGCCGGACTCGATCATGGGCCGGCTGGGGGAGCTGACCGTCGACGCGGTGCTGGCATCCGGGTTGCTGCGCGACCCGCTGCATGTGCTCGACTGCCCGGGCGAGAACGACGGCGGGTACGCCATCCTTGTCGCCTCCGCTGAGATCGCCGCGGACAGCGAGACGACGCCGGTCTGGGTCCTCGGCGGAGCCGAGGCCAGCGGCCCGTCGCTGTACGCGGCCGGGCCCGACCGCGTACCGCTCACCGACGGCCCGGTGCGGGCCAGCGCGGACCGGGCGTTCCTGGCGGCGGGGGTGGGCCGGGATGAGGTGGACGTCGTCGGGGTGTGGGACGACAGCACCGCCACCGTGCTGAATACCGTGGAGCTGATGGGATTTTGCGGCCCGGGCGAAGGCGCGCAGTACTGCCGCGACGGCCATCTGAGCCTGGGGGGCTCGCTGCCGGCGAACACCGACGGCGGCATGCTCTCGAACAGCAACTGCGGCGAGTCATCCGGGCTGCACCTCATCGAGGTCGTCCGCCAGCTGCGCGACGAGTGCGGCGCCCGCCAGGTGCCAGGCGCACGGATCGGCGCCGTGCAGGCGCAGGGCTATGGCACCCACACCCACGCGGCGACCCTCGTGCTCGCCGCCGACTGAGCTTACCCACCCAGCAGAAAGAGCGCCCTCATATGCCCGTTGTCCTCCCTTCCGCGGCGAGCCCGTACCTCAAGCCGCTGCCCCAGCCGACCGCGCGCAACGAAGAGTTCCTCGCCGGTCTCGCCGAGCGCCGCTTCCTGGTCCCGCGGTGCCAGGACTGCGGGGACTTCAACTGGCCGCCGTACCCGGCCTGCCGCAGCTGCCTGAGCGAGAACCTGCGGTGGACCGAGGTGTCCGGCGAGGCGACCGTGTTCTCCTTCACCGTCGTGCACCGCGGGCCGGGTGCCTTCGGCGCCGAGGTGCCGTACGTGATCGCCCTCGGCGAGCTGGCCGAGCAGCCGCGGCCGTGCCTTGTGCTGGCGAACCTCGTCGCCATCGACCCGGACGACGCGGCGATCGGCATGCCGATCGAGATCGCCTACGAGGACATCCCGAGCGAGAACACCACCATGTGGCGCTGGGTACCGAGGGCCGGGTAAGCACATGGCGGATCTGACCTTCAATGCCGAACAAGAGGCGCTGCGCGCCGCGCTGTCGGAGTTGCTTGTCAAACATGCATCTCCCGAACGGGTTCGTGGCTCCGCCCCCACCGGCTATGACAGCGCGCTGTGGCAGGAGTTCGTGGCCATGGGGATCCCGCTGATGGCGGTGCCAGAGGACCAGGGCGGCGGCGGGGCCGGGTCGCTCGAGCTGGCCCTGGTGGCGTACGAGTCCGGGCGGCGGATCGCCCCCGTCCCGTACGCCGAGGCGATGACGGCGACCAGCGTGCTGGCCGCCGCCGGGGGCCAGGACGAGCTGCTCGCCCAGATCGGCGACGGCAGCGTGCTGCCGTCGATCGCGCTGCGGGAGGTCACGTCACACCGGGCCTCCGTCGCCCCGGCCGGCGCGGTGGCCGACCTGATGATCGTCTACCGCCGCGGCGAGCTGCTCGCGTCGTACCGCGACGAGAGCCAGCCTCGGGGCAGCGTCCGGCCCAACCTAGGGCAGGCGCCCATCGCCGACTGGCTCCTGGGACCGCGGACGACCGTCCTGGCCACGGGGGAGGAGGCGGCGCAGCGGTACGCCGCGGCCTTGTCGCAGTGGCGGATGCTGACGGCGGCCGCGCTGAGCGGTCTCGCGGCCGAGGCGCTGGCCATCGGGCTCGATTACGTGAAGCAGCGGCGCGCGTTCGGCATGGTGATCGGGCAGTTCCAGGCGATCCAGCACCGGCTGGCCGATGCCGCCACGGCCCGCGAGGGACTCGAGCTGTTGGCGTGGGAGGCGGCCTGGGCCCGCGATAGTCAGCCGGGCCGTGCGGACGCGCTCGCCACGATGGCGTTCCTGTTCGCCGCGCAGACCGCGTTTCACGTGTGCCGCGAGGCCCTGCAGTTCCACGGCGGGTACGGCTACACCCTTGAGTACGACATTCAGCTGTACTTCCGCCGGGCCAAGGCCTGGCCGCTCGCGATCGGTCCGCTCGATGCCCAGTACGCGGTGCTCGCCGACCAGCTTGACCGAGACGGGAGCCTCTGAGCATGGATTTCTCGAGGACAGACGGCCTAGCCGGGTACCGGGTCCAGGCCCGGCAATGGGCCGCCGGGCAGTTGAGCGAAGAGTGGCTGGCGCAGGAGCACGAGACCGGGACCCATCACAACCCGGTGCTGCACCGGCTGCTGGCCGAGCAGGGCATCCTCGGCGCGGGCTGGCCGAAGGAATACGGCGGCAGTGACGTCGATCCCGGGCTGGCCGATGCCATCATCGAGGAGATCAGTCGCCGCGGGCTGCGCATGGACGGCTGGATCACCACCTGGATGGTGCTGCACACCATCGACGAGGTCGGCTCGGAGGAGCTCAAGCGCGAGGTCATCCCGGCCGCCCTCGCGGGCGAGGCGGTCATCGTCCTCGGTTACACCGAGCCAGGCAGCGGCTCCGACGTGGCGGCGGCCCAGACCCGCGCCGTCCCTGTGGATGGCGGCTGGTCGATCGACGGCAGCAAGATGTTCACCAGCACCGCCCACATGGCGACGCACGTTTTCCTGCTGACCCGGACCAACACCGAGGTCCCGAAGCACCGCGGCCTGACCCTGTTCCTCGTCCCGCTCGATCTTCCCGGCATCGAAATACGGCCGATCTACACCCTCGGCGGCCAGCGCACGAACACCACGTTCTACAACGACGTCGTGGTGCCGGATTCGGCGCGGGTCGGTGACGTGGACGCCGGCTGGTCGGTCATGCGCGTCGCGCTGACCTTCGAGCGCAGTGTCGGGGAAACCGGCTTCGGCCCCACGTTCCGGCGGCGGCTGCGGGACTGGTACGCCGCGGGAGACCAGGAACGGGCCGCACGCGGCCGGTCAGCGGGTGTCCGCGCCTTCCTCGCCAGGACCGCCATCGAGGACGAGGTCAGCCGGCTGATGGCGCTGCGGGTGGACTCGATCCTGGCGCGCGGCGGCCTGCCGGGCGTGGAGAGCTCGATGCTCAAGCTGTTCCGTACAGAAACCATGCAGCGGCAGCACGCCGGCCTGCTCGACCTGCTCGGCGCCGAGGCTGTCCTCGAGGGGGCGGGCGGCCCGCTCAACGGGGAGATCGAATATGCCTTCAGGAACAGCGTGCTCGGCACGATCGCCGGCGGCACCAGCGAGATCCTGCGCGAGGTGGTCGCCGAGCGCCGGCTCGGCCTGCCGCGCGCCCGGCCGAGCGGCTGACCAGCCGTGGCTAGCCTGGAGGCCCAGGTCGCGGCCCTGACCGCACAGGTCGCCGAGCTGACGGCCCGCGAGGAGATCAGGGAACTGCTGTGCCGCTACGGGTTCGCGGCGGACACGGGCAGCGCCAGGGAATGGTCGCAGACCTACGCGCCTGACGGCGTTTACGACGGCTTGGAGACGATCAGTGGACGAGCGTCCTTCGCGCACGCGATTGATAATCCAGCCGGGGTCCACAAGCGGGACATCGAGTCCAAGGGAAGCCTGCACACCAGCGGCCCGGTGATGATCCGCGTGCGCGGCGACGAAGCGTGGGCCGAGGGGCCCGCGCTCGTCTGGGTCCGCGACGAGCACTCGTCCTGGCGCCCGTTCTCGCTGTCGTACAACCACTGGGACCTGCGCCGTCGCGCGGGCCGCTGGGCGGTAACCCGCCGTCTCAGCAGGCCTGTCGCGCCGGGCCTGGCCGGGGAGGTTTTCACCGCCTGGCGGACCGCGGGCTGAGATTCGCACCCGATCGGTCGACATCCCCGCGCCCCGCCCGTATAGTCGGAAACTAGCCAAGCAAGCGCTTGGCAGGCACATCTGCGAACCGACTCGCTTGGATCAACTGGAGTCAAGGATGACGATCACTGCCCTCGACCGCGACGCGCTGCCGGAACCGGGGTTTCTCATCGGCGGGAAGATGACGAAGACGACGAGCGACGTCGTGTTCCCGCACCACTATCCCGCCACCGGCGAGCTGACCTATGAGGTTCCGCTGGCCGGCCCGGCCGAGGTCGATGCGGCCGTCAAGGCGGCCAGGCAGGCGTTCCCGGCCTGGAAGGCGATGCCGGGCAACGAGCGCCGGCAGCTGATGTTCAAGTACGGGGCGGCCATCCGCGAACGCGCCGAGGAACTGCGCCGCCTGATCATCGCCGAGAACGGCGTGACCTACGTGGGCGCCATGTTTTCCGTGCCGTGGGTGGCGGAGCTGTTCGAGTACAACGCCGGCTTCGCCGACAAGATCGGCGGGCTGCTGGTCCCCACCTTCCCCGGTCCCGCGCTCGACTACACGCTGGACGAACCGTACGGGGTCGTCGCCGTCATCGTGCCGTGGAACGGCCCGTTCGTCTCCTACGGCCAGACGCTGGCGCCCGCCCTGGCCGCGGGCAACACCATCGTCATCAAGCCGCCGGAGCTCGCACCGTACACGTGCCTGCGGCTCGCCCAGATCGCGGAGGAAGTCGGGTTCCCGCCGGGCGTGATCAATGTGATCCCCGGCGGGCCGGTCGGCGGCGACGCCCTGGTGAGCCACCCAGGGATCGACAAGATCTTCTTCACCGGCAGCGGCGCGACCGCGCGCAAGATCCAGGCGGCGGCGGCCCCCAACCTCACCCCCGCCGGGTACGAGCTTGGCGGCAAGTCGGCCCGGCTCGTCTTCGCCGACGCGGACCTGGACTCGGCCGCGCTGAATAGCGCGATGGGCGCGGTGGCCAACTCCGGCCAGGCCTGCATCGCCGGGACGCGGGTGATCGTCGAGGAGTCGGTCTACGACGAGGTGATCGAGCGCATGAAGGCGGTCATCGGTCACGTCACCGTCGGTGACCCGCAGGATCCGAACATCGCCATGGGCCCGGTGATCAGCCAGGGCGCGGTGGACCGCATCACCGGCTTCATCGACCGGGCCCTCGGCGCGAACAGGGGGCAGCTGGTCACCGGCGGCAGGCGGCTCGGCGGCGAACTGGCCGGGGGGTACTTCATGCCGCCCACGATCTTCGCCAACTTCGGCAACCACGACGAGGTCTCGGAGCAGGAGATCTTCGGCCCGGTCGTTTCCGTGCTCAAGTTCAAGACCGAGGAGGAGGCGGTCGCGATGGCCAACGACTCTGTATACGGCCTCGCCGCCTGGGTGGAGACGAAGGACGCGACCCGGGCGCACTCGGTCGCCGCTCAGCTCGACGCGGGCACGGTCTGGATCAACGGCTTCTACGACCTGCCGGTCGGGGCGCCGTTCGGCGGCGTCAAGCAGAGCGGGTTCGGCCGGCAAGGCGGGATCTACGCCATCCAGGAGTTCACCCGGCCGAAGAACGTCTGGCTCTCCCTGGCGAAGGAGCGGCTGTCCCCGTTCTAGCCTGACCGGCGCGCGCCGTTGCCAGCTCGGCACGGCGCGCGCCCGGTGCGGGTCGTGCCCGAGCTGGTGCGGATCTTGCATGGAGCCGTGGGGCTGGCTATACGTTCCGCATCTTGCCGGATTCGCGGTGGGAGTGCTTGGGGAGCCGGGGGCTGTGCCGCCTATCAGGCTGTGTCGCCGCCGGCCTGGGCCGGGGCGATGATGTCGATGGTCGGGAAGTAGGTGCAATAGCGGCGGACGTCGCGGGTCAGCAGCCGGTAACCGGTTATGGCGGCGTGTGCGCCGATGTACAAGTCCGGCATCGGTGACCGCTTGTCGCCGCCGCGCCGGGACCGGACGAATGCCTTCTCGGCGGCGAAGCCCGCCAGGTAAGGCAGCGGCTCACGTTCGTAATCGGTGGCCGGGAGCAGTTCCTGCAGCTCCTCGACGGTCTGGTAGCCGACAGCGACCTCGGCGTAGATGAGCGGGTTGATCACCACCCGGCCGGTGTCCATGGCTGCCGCGATCTCCCGGGCCGACCAGTCGGCCCACTGCTCGTCACCGGTGATGACGTCAAGAAGCACGCAGGAGTCCACCAAGGTCGCGGGGCGGATGGCCGCCCGGTCATTCGCCACGTAGCAGCGCCATGATCTGGTCGGTGCTCATGCCCGCCACGTCCTGGCCGGTTGCGGTGTTGCGCAGCCGCCGGACCAGCCGCTGTCCTCTGCTTTCGGCTCCCTCGGTGCGGATTATCTGAAGCGCGCCGTCTACCTCGACGACCTCGACCTCATCGCCGGCGTGCAGCCCGTACTTGGCCCGCAGATGCGCAGGCCGGTGGCGGTGGAGGGGCCCGCGTGTATCCGAAAATCGACTAACCAAACAACCGCTTGATCACCTGATGCACGATAGTCGTCGCACCAGGTCACGACCGATTGTTCGGGAGGAAGCGCTTGCAACAGTCTCGACATCTCCGACGTGCCGCCCTATAGTCGATACGAGGCAAGCAAGCGCTTGGCAGACTGGGATAGTGGTCGCCATCGCGCGAAAGACAAGGAGAAGTTCATGGCCAAGCTTCGCCATGTGTCGATCAAGGTCGACGACCTCGACGCGGCAGCCAAGCTGTACTGCGAAGTCTTCGAGATGAAGGAGGTCGGACGGGCCGGGCCCCAGGACACGACCGGCGCGGTGTACCTCAGCGACGGTGTGGTGAACCTCGCGCTGATCAAGCTGCTGCCGCAGTACTCGAACTGGAAGCCAGAGGGGCTTAACCACATCGGTTTCGTGGTCGAGGACATGGACGCGGCGGTCGCCCGGGCGCAAGCGCACGGCGCGGTCGCCATGACGGACAACCTGGACCAGGCGACAGCGGAAGCGGCCGGAGCCACCTGGGAAGTCAAGATGCGCATGCCGGACGGTGTCGCGTTCGACTTCTCCGTGCACGGCTGGCCGGGGAACTCGCAGCTCGACTAATGCGGCCGGCGCGCGCCGCCCGCGCGGCGGTTCGGCGCGCGCCAGGACCGGCCATCCACGAGGCGTGAGGCTGGCTGACGGTGCGGTTCCTCTACCACTTTCCCTGCGCCCGGATCCCGCTCGTCCCGTCGCTGCTGTCGGCGGAAGCGTTCGCGTCGCTCGCCCGGGCCGCCGCCGCCGCCGGGTTCGAAGGCGTAACGGTGGCGGAGCACCCGGCTCCGTCCGAAGCCTGGCGGGAGGGTCCGGGTGGTCACGACTGCGTCGACCCGTTCGTGGTCCTCGGGCTCGTGGCCGGCGCGGCTCCGTCCCTCAAGCTGGTGACATACCTGGCGGTCGTGCCGTTCAGGAACCCGTTCCTGCTGGCCAAGCAGGCGGCGACCCTTGACGTCGTCTCTGGCGGACGGCTGATGCTCGGGGTCGGAACCGGATACCAGCAGCCAGAGTTCGATGCTCTGGGTGTCTGCTTCGAGGACCGCAACCGGCTGTTCGACGAGGGCATCGAGGCCATGAAGCTGGCCTGGACAGGCGAGGTGGTCGACTTCAAGGGCACGGCGCTGCCCGCCGGCCAGGTGCGCTGTCTTCCTGTCCCGGTCAGCAGACCGCACCCGCCGTTCTGGATCGCAGGCAACAGCAAGCTGACGCTGCGGCGGGTCGTGGACGTCGGCCAGGGCTGGATCACCCTGCCCAACCCGATCGGCAAAGCGGCGCCAGGCCGCAGCCAGGTCCTCGAGACGATCGACGACCTGGCTCGGCTGAAGCTCTACCTCGATGAGTACGCGCGGCGCCGGGAGCGGACCGAGCCGATCGACATCGTGCACAGCCTGGCGCTCGCACCCACGGACCCGGCCGCGCTGCGCGACCACATCGCGCGGTTGGGGGAACTGGGCGTCACCTGGGTCTGCGCGAACGGGCTGGGAGCCAGCCCGGAAGAGGCCCTGGACTGGATACAGGCATTCGGCGCCGAGGTGATCACGCCGCTGGCCGCGGACCGCCGGGCCGGCTGAAGCTTTAGAAGGGGTAAACGTTGCAGTACGACGAAGTTGTCATCGGCTCTGGCGCCGGTTCCGTGATCGCGTCCCGGCTCAGCGCTGATCCAGCCCGGCAGGTCCTGCTGATCGAGGCCGGGCCCGGCTACCTGGGAGCCAGCCAGCCCGAGGACCTGCGCGATCCGTGGGTATCCCTGGTCGATCACGACTGGGGGTACGCGGCGGACTACCGGGACGGGCGCGTACAGCCCTACCCCCGGGGCAAGACGCTCGGCGGATCGACGGCGGTGAACGCGGCCGTGGCGATGCGAGGCTCGCCCGCCGACTTCGCCGACTGGGTTCGCCGCGGGAACGACCAGTGGTCCTACGAGGCCGTGCTGCCGTACTACCGCAGGCTGGAGACGGAGGCGGGCGCCGACCCCGCCGTCCACGGGAACTCCGGGCCGCTGTGGATCGAGCGCGCGGCGGCGGACCGGTGGAGCGATCAGGGCCGGGCGTTCGTGCGGGCCTTCGGCGATCTCGGGTTCGCCGCGCTGGACGACCTGAACGCCGGCTCGAGCAGCGGCGCCGGGCCGGTGTCGCACAACGTCCGCGACGGCGTGCGCCAGTCCACGGCCATCGCCTACCTCGACGCACCGCGGTCGCGACCCAACCTGACCATCTGGGATCGTTGCACCGCTAACCGCGTCCTGTTCTCCGGTGACCGAGCCGTCGGCGTTGAGTACATCAGGGACGGCGTCGCCGGCGCGGTAACCGCGGGCCGGGTGACCGTCGCGTGCGGAGCCATCGAGTCGCCGCCGCTGCTGATGCGCTCGGGGATCGGGCCCGAGGACACGCTGCGACGGCTGCGCATCGAGCCGGTCGCTGTCTCCCCGGAAGTCGGGCAGAACCTCGCCGACCACGCGGCGGTGTTCCTGACCGCGGTCGGAGCCCCGACCGGCCGCGAAGACCCGGCGGAGTACTTCGAGTTTTACATGCGCGACGGCAGCTACTACATAGCGCTGCTTACGCTGTTCAGCCAGCGCGCGCTCGGGGTCTTCTTTGGTGACCCGAACGCCGCGCCCATCGTCGCGGTTGCCCCCGGCGTCGGCCGTCCCCGGTCCCGCGGTTCGGTTGAGGTGGTATCGCGCGACCCGGTGCCGCCCCAGGTCAAGCTCAACTTCCTCACCGACCCGGCGGATGTCGCCACACTGCTCACGGCTACGCGGCTGAGCTGGGACGTTCTGCACAACAAGCACTTCGAGCCGTTCGTCAAGCAAGTGCTGCCGCCGCTGCCTGAGATCATCGACG
>DATMKQ010000429.1:0-13422 GCA_035571275.1 Trebonia sp. | reverse complement strand
GAGCCGTGGCGGCCTTCCAGCCAGCCTTCGGCGAAGAGCCTCGCGTAGGCCGTTGTGACCACGGTCCGGCTCACGCCAAGTACGGTCGCCAGGTCCCTGGTCGACGGGAGCCGCTCCCCCGCGCCGAGCAGGCCAGCCTCGACGGCCGCCCTGAACTGCTCGGCTACCTGCGTCGCCAGCGGCGCCGCCGCCGAGCGGTCCACTACTACCGGGAGGTCCGTGCGTGAGATAGTCATGCGTGCCGCGGTCCAGGTGGTCGTAATGGTCCTTGGGAGTCTTACGGAAGTGGCTATTTTCGGCAGTCCACTTAGCGCATAGGCTACGGGACCATGAGCGTTGAGACCACCCCGCTGTCCAGCACCCCCCGCACGACGCTGCGCCGGCACCGCGAGCGCGGCCAGATCGACCGCGAGCAACTGTACGCCGTGCTCGACGCCGGCCTGATCTGCCACCTCGGCGTGGTCGCCGACGGCACGCCCGTCGTGCTGCCGACCGCCTACGGCCGCGACGGCGACACGCTGTACGTGCACGGGTCGTCGGCGAACGGGGCGTTCGGCGCGGCGGACGGGCAGCGGGTCTGCGTGACGGTCACGCACCTGGACGGGCTGGTCTGCGCGCGGTCGGTGTTCACCCACTCGGTGAACTACCGGAGCGCGATGGTGTTCGGCCCGGCGGCGGTCGTCATCGACGACGACGAGCGCCTGCATGCCCTGGAGGTCATCACCGATCACCTGATCCCGGGACGCTGGGCGGCGGCCAGGCACCCCACCAAGAAGGAGATGGCGGCCACCGCGGTGCTGTCGCTGCCGCTGACCGAGTCGTCGGTCAAGATCCGGACCGGGATGCCGTTGGACGAGGGCGAGGACCTGGACAGCGATGTATGGGCCGGCGTGCTGCCGGTCGCGGTGACGTTCGGCGAACCGGTGCCAGACCCGCAGCTGCGGGACGGGATCGAGATGCCCGCGCACATCCGGAACTACCGGAATTGAGCATTTCGCCCGAAGAGCCAGCCGGGGACCGTTCGGGATAAGTAAAAAAGGCCTTAATCTTGTTGAGATGAACGACCGGCTGGTATGGATCGACTGCGAGATGACCGGGCTGGACGTCGAGCGGGATGCGCTGATCGAGATCGCGTGCCTGGTGACCGACGCCGACCTGAACCTGCTCGACGACGGCATTGACCTGATCATCAAGCCGCCGGCCGAGGCGCTGGACCAGATGAGCGACGTGGTGCGCGAGATGCACACGACGTCAGGGCTGCTCGCCGACCTGCCGAGCGGCGTCACGCTGGCGGAGGCGGCCGAGGCGACGCTCGCGTACGTGCGCACGCATGTGCCCGAGCCGCGGAAGGTGCCGCTGTGCGGCAACTCGATCGCGACCGACCGCTGGTTCATCGCGCGTGACATGCCCGAGCTAGACGCCTTCCTGCACTACCGGATGGTCGACGTGTCGTCGATCAAGGAGCTGGCCCGCCGGTGGTACCCGCGGGTCTACTTCGCCTCGCCCGCCAAGCACGGCGGGCACCGGGCGCTCGCCGACATCACAGAGAGCGTGCAGGAACTCAGGTACTACCGGGAGGCGCTATTCGTGCCGCAGCCCGGGCCGGATTCCGCGACCGCCAGGGAGATCGCCGCGCGCTACGGGAACGCGCCGCAGGCGAAGTAGCCCCGGCCGGGAAGCGGCGGGCAGCGGTGGTCCTGTCGGAAGAAGCAGGGTCGTGGGAGCCGACGCGGGCCGCTATACTCAGGTGTGCCGCGCGGTGCCCGTCCGGGCAGCGCGCGTCGTGCTTGGGCCGGGTTTGACCGGCGACGATGGTGGGCGTAGCTCAGCAGGTAGAGCACCAGGTTGTGGTCCTGGGTGTCGCGGGTTCGAGCCCCGTCGCTCACCCCATTGAAGTGTGAAGACCCGAGCCGCGTATCGCGGGCTCGGGTCTTCACGTTTCTGGGAGGGTCAGAGCCCACGCGCCGATCGGGTGTCCTTTCTGACTTATAGCGCCGGTTTCGACACCCCATCATCGGCTGGCGTGAGCCTCACCCACCCGCACTACTCGATGGAGTGGAGCTATTACGGTGGGTACCGGTGGGCGGAGAGGGGGCCTCGGTGACCGGCGCGATAACCCAGGCGGCGGTGATCCATCCGTTGCAGCTGCCCTTGTGGATCGACTTGACCTCGGTGGTCGTCGGGGCTCTCGCGGGTGCGGGCGTCGCGGTCAGAGAACAGCTCGACATCGTCGGGGTGCTCCTGCTTGCCCTGGTCATGGGCTCCGAGTACCCGGGCACTTAAGGCAGCCACGAGACGTTGGGTGCCAGCAGCGGACAGAGCCGCCTGCCACGCCCGGTCAACTGGTTGGCCGGAGCCCACCAGTCAAGGACGGACATGCCGCCTAGCCCGCCGGCGAGCGGCCACTGTCTCGCGCCGCCTGCCAGCGTGCGCCGGACGCGCGGGCCGCCGCACGTTCCTTATCCCTGGCCGGCGAGCGGAGCGAGCGGTCGCCTTTGGGCTCGGGCGTGACCGGCGGTCCTGCCCGGCGCTGCTTCGGCACGATCTGCCCCGATCCCGGCCAGTCAGGCTGCTTCGCGGCACGTGCCGCCGCGAGCCTTTCCGCCCGCAGTGCTGCCGCGGATTGCCGGGCCAGCGCCGCGACGCGCCGGCTTATCTGGGACAACGCCCGTTCGAACGCCTCGGCCTTAGCGGCGGCGCGGGTGTTCGCTGGTCGCGCCGTGCCACGTCCGCCCTCGTCGGCCACCCGGGCGCTAGCGGTGCGCCGGTACTGTCCGACGTACTTGTCCCGGGCGCGACGGATCCGCGCTTCCAGGTCGATGGCCGCCTCTTCGTCAAGCGCGGCGAGCGCCTCGGGCTCGACCTCCGCCACCAGCAACCGCTCCGCGTCGTTCAGCACGGCGAGCAAAGACCGTTCCATCACTCCCCCCGATGACCGCTGGCCTGGCGGTACGGCGTCAGGATTGCCCGCAACCGCGGAACGCGCGTCATACGAAAGGGGTGAACCGTCGGCGCTGGCGCGGCGCTACCGTAAGCGGTGTGATCGAGCGGCTCGTCATTTTCGGCGCCACCGGCGACCTCACGGCGCGCTATCTGCTGCACGGGCTCGCCGCGCTGCAAGCCGACGGACACCTTGGCGATGGGTTCCGGCTGCGGGGCTCCGGGCGCGAGGACTGGGACGACGAACAGTTCAGGGGCTGGGCCGCGGCCCAGCTCGACAGGTACGCCGGCAGTCTGCCCGCGGCGGCGCGGCAGGCGATCGTGGCCGCGGCGGACTACCGCCGAGCCGATGTCGGCGACCCGGGCAGCGTCGCCGCGGTCGTCGATGGCGCGGAGCCGGTCGCTGTCTACCTGGCACTGCCTCCGTCAGTGTTCCCCGCGGCGGTGACGTCCCTGTACGCCGCCGGGCTGCCGGAAGACAGCCAGCTTGTGCTCGAGAAACCGTTCGGCGAGGACCTGGACAGCGCGGTCGCGCTGAACCGGCTGCTCGCCGAGGGGATGCCGGAGAAGAACGTGTTCCGTGTCGATCACTTCCTGGCGATGACCACCGTGCGCAACATCCTCGGTTTCCGGCTGGCCAACCGTGTGCTCGAACCGATCTGGAACAGCGCGCACATCGAACGGGTGGACATCGTCTGGGACGAGTCGCTGGCCCTGGAGGGCAGGGCGGGCTATTACGACGGCGTGGGCGCGCTCAAGGACATGCTGCAGAACCACCTGCTCCAGCTGTTCTGCCTGGTGGCGATGGAGCCGCCGGTCAGCCTGGGCGAACGGGACCTGCGCGACCGCAAGCTCGACGTGCTGCGCTCGGTGCGACCGTTCACCAAGGATGGGGTTCTCCGGAACACACGGCGGGCCCGGTACGGCAGCGGTCATCTCGGCGACCGGCGCGTGCCCGCCTACCGGGATGAGGACGGGGTGGACCCGGACTCGCGAACCGAGACGTTCGCGCAAATCGACTTCAAGCTGGACAACTGGCGCTGGCCGGATACGACGTTCCGGCTGCGCAGCGGCAAGGCACTGGGCCGGGACCGCAAAGAGGTCGCGGTGCACTTCCGGGAGGTTCCCACGCTGCCGTTCTGGAATCTGCACGCGGCGCCTAACGTGCTTCGGTTCGGCCTTGACCCGGAGAACCTCGAGCTGGAGCTGACCAGCCTCGGACCCTGGACCGGCCGCCTGGCGCCGCTGACGCTGGGGGCGTCGCTCTCGCTGCCCGCGCTGCCTGCCTATGCGCACCTGCTGCTCGACGTGCTCAACCGGAATTCGGCCCTGTCGATTCGCGGAGACGAGGCCGAGGAATCCTGGCGGCTCGTCACCCCGGTGCTTGAGGCCTGGTCGAAGGATCTGGTGCCGCTCGAGGAGTACCCGGCGGGCTCGGAAGGACCCGCGTAGGGGTTCCTCGCGCTGGCGGCGGCGACTTCGCATAGGACACGACAACTTCGCCTAGGCCATGACACTTTCGCCGCCCGTTATGTCCAGGTATGAACCCCTCCCTCCTATGCGAAGTCGTCAGCTTCTATGCGAAGTGCGCGTCATCCGGGGATGGGTCGGGCGGTTGCGAAGGACCTGGGGTTAGTTGGCCGGCAGCTCGCCGAGCGCTACGGTGCGCGCATGCGTCCAGCCGGACGGAGGAATAATGCTCGCCCAGGCGGCCGTGCCCTGCAGCATGCCGTAGGTGTGGCCGTGGCCCGCGGGTACCGCCGTGGCCAGTGCCAGGTCGGCGGAGACCTGCCAGAACGTCACGAGCGGGTACCAGCGCATGACGCTCGACACGTCGGGAGCGCGCGGGGCGCGCAGCCAGTCCGGCTGGTGGAACGCCAACTGCCAGGACCACCACAGGATCGGGTCCGAGGCGTTCTGCAAGTAGACGACTCGGGGCGCATGCCAGCCCGCGGTGTCCGCGGCAAGCTCGGCCGGCGTGGAGCCGAAGCGGACGGTGTGGCCGCCGGCGTACACCGGCAGCCATTGCGGGGTGCCGGGGTCGCGTCCGGCGGTAAAACGACTCCACAGCGTGTTGCTGTTCGTGGGGCCAACCCAGAGCACGCCCGAGGTGCGGTCGACGATGTCGTCGGTCCCGCTGAACGCCGCCTCGCCGCCGAACGACCCGAGGCTCTCGCCGAACACGACCAGCAACGGCCGGTGACCGGGAGGCAACTGGCGCCACTTCGCGTACACGTCGTCGAAGAGGTCACGTCCCGCCTCCTGCGCCGGCGCCTTGTCGACGAGGAACGAGATCCAGCTCGGCAGGTAGGAGTACTGGATGGCGGCCACCGCGGTGTCTCCGTCGTACATGTACTCGAGCGGGTTCGGAATCAGCGACCGCAGCAGCCACCCGATGAAGAGCCCGACGGCATAGCCGATGATGACCGTGACGCCGGACATCGCCGCCTGCAGGTACCACACGCGCGGCAGCAGCGACGGCGTCAGCGACAGGCAGTAGAAGATCAGCGAGCCGGTCAGCCCGGCCTGGCCGAACCGCGTCAGGTAGCGGCGTGCTCGCGGGAATGACCACCAGGGCGCCCGCGCCGGCCGGACCGGAGGCGGGCGGTCAGCCGGAAGGGTCCACGTTAGGGTGTCGGGCGCTAGCTCGGCCGCTGGAGCCTGCGCCGGCACGGCGGGCGGCGCGGCGGTGGACGGTGGCGCGGCGAGCGGGGGCGTGCTGAGGTAGTCGGCGGCCCGGTCGGCCGGGAAGCCCTCCATGGGGATTCCTTGCGGTGGCGTCACAGGCTCGGCCGGCGGCTGGTCCCTGGGGATGCCTAGCCCTGAGGTGCCCTCCGGCGGGGTGGGGAACAGGCGGCCCGGTTCGGCGCTCATCTGGCGGTCCCCATGCCCAGACCGCCGCGGAGACCAGCACGCCGATCACGTTCGACGTCAACGACGTTGACGCAGGCGAGGATCGCGACGACGACGGGTACCGCCACTGCGGGAGTCCAACGCAATGTCCGCCCCATGCACGCCACCTCCCGCCACGGCAAGCTCATATTTCCCGAACGGCTCAGCGCCAACTTCACCCGTTCGGGATGAAACTGTGGCTAGCGGGTGAAGGGGTGTATGCGACGGGGGGGCGCGGGTGCTGGTCAGTGCGGGCTGTAGTGCGGGAGCAGGCCGAGTCCGACCAGCCCTTGCAGGAAGATGCTCACGCCGACGCCCGCGAGGAGCAGGCCAAGCAGCCGGGACAGCACCTCCCGGATGGTGACGTGCACCCGGCGAACGAAGGGCGCGAGCACTAGAACGCACAGCAGGTCGAGGGCGGCCACGGCCACATAGCCGAGCGCGACGACGGAACGCCAGGCCACCCCCGCGCCGCTCAGCGCTTCGACGAGTACGGCGCTGACGCCAAGCGGCGTCACGACGTAGGGCAGCACGAGCGCGCGGAAACCGGTCGCGATCGGATGGACCGGGGTTCCTTCCGGCTGCTCCACCACAACCTCCGTGGTCGGATGCAGGCCGAACAACAGCGTGAGGGCGTAGATGAAGAACGTGAGCCCGCCGGCGAGCTGGACGGCGGGGTAGCTGATGTGGAAGAACGACGTCAGCCACGGCGCCGTCAGCGCGCACACCACCCCCACGGCTGCCGCCGCGGCGCTCGAGGTCACGGCCAGCACGCGGGCCTGGCGCGGCGGAAGAGCGCGGCTCGCCTCGTCGAAGGAAAGCAGGATCTTCTGCGGCCCGAGGAGGGCGAGGAAAGTCACGAAACTATCGACGAAGTTGAGGCCTGACATAGCCTGCGGATGTCCCCAAAGATGCTCGCTTAACGTAATCGGATGAATACTTAGAGCGTATAGCGGGAACATGCTGGCCGGTGGCTGGGACCGAACGAAGGGACAATCGTGGCCACGCAAGTCACCATGGAGGACGGGACAGAAAGTCCGCTGGTGGACCACATGCGCGACGCGCACCAAAAGGGAACCCGCGGGTACACCGACCAGTACCTGGCCGATCTGCACCGCAACCTGCACCAGCGCAAGCGCGAGCCGGAAGAGGAACTCGAGCACAGCCACCAGGAAGCCGACGGTGCCGCCGAGACCTCGCAGGAGCAGCGAAGCTCAAGAGTCTCGAACGGGAAGCACGGCAAGCACAGGAAGACGCGAACCTGACGTCCCGCGCGAACTTAGCGAGCACGCCCCCGCCGGTCCCGGCGGGGGCGCTTTAGGTTGGGCCGGGAGTCGCGCGGGGCGCGGGGGCGGGTCGCGCTTGAGGCCGCGCGGGGGCGGGGTTTGCGTTCGGCGGGGCCAGTGGATTCCCGCCGGTACACTCGGGGCGTACTGCGCGAAGACCCGCCACTTTTGGCTGCCGCTGGCCCCGATAGCCAACCGATCGATCCCCCGCTTTCCGTCCATCGCGGACGTTTTCATAGGTAACTCGAACCTTACGGGGGGCATCGGCGTCTTTGTGGTGGGGAGCATTTCCGGCCAGAGACCGTCGCTGGACGGATGAAGTCGGTGGGAGGGATGGCGCTATGAGTGAGGACTGGCCCAGAGGCTGGTACCAGGACGAGCAGCCGACCGGCTCGACGCCTGCGGCTGACGCGACACGGGACATGACCTTCGCGGCGCCCCCATCAGGCAGCACTGGAGCACCTCGCGCGCCAGGTTGGGGCGGTGGGGCAGGAAGTAACTGGCCACAGCAACCTCCACAGCGTTCGGAAGATGGAAATGGAGCCGATTGGGGACGGCGGGCCAGCGGATTGCGGCGGGACGGAGACTACGACCCGCCCGGCCGGTTCCGCAGAGCATTTCTGCGCATGTATCCACCGGGCAAACGCGGGCGGCGGGTAGCGCTGACCGCGGGGCTGCTCGTGGTCGTCCTGATCATCGCGCTCGTGGGGTCGTACTTCTGGATCGACGGGAAGCTGAACCGTTCGGTCACGCTGCCGGCGTTCAGCGGGCAGTCGGCCGGGCAGAACTGGCTGATCGTCGGGTCGGACAGCCGCCAGGGCCTATCCAGGGCGGAAGTCGACCAGCTGCATGTCGGGACCGTCGGGGCGGACGCCTCCGACTCGCTGATGCTGTTGCACATGGGCACCGGCAGGCCGGTGCTCATCAGCATTCCGCGGGACTCGTACGTGCCGATCCCTGGCTACGGCGACAACAAGATCAACGCGGCACTGGCGTTCGGCGGACCGACGCTGCTCGTCAAGACGGTTGAGAACGTCACGGGGCTGCGGATCAACCACTACATGGGGATCGGCTTCGGCGGCCTGGTCAGCGTGGTGAACACCGTCGGCGGCGTGCGTATCTGCCTGCCGTCCGCCATCAACGACTCGTACTCCGGCGTCAAACTGTCGGCAGGCTGCCACAACCTCAACGGCGATCAGGCGCTGGCCTTCGTCCGCGACCGGCACTCGTTCGCGACCTCGGACCTGCAGCGGATCCAGGACCAGCGGGCGTTCCTCAAGGCACTGCTCGTCAAGGCGACCGGCCCGGGCGTATACCTCAACCCGTTCGTCGCGCTGCCGTTCGCCTCGACCGCGGCGAGTTCGATCTCGGTCGACAAGAGCACGAGCCTGTACGACCTGACGGAGGCGGCGCGCGCCTTGCGCGGCCCGCTGACCGGCACGGTGCCGATCTCCAATGCGAACTACGTCACGTCGAACGCCGGCGATGCCGTGCTGTGGAATCAGTCCGAGGCCCTGGCGTTGTTCAAGGCCCTGCGTGAAGGCAAGGCCGTGCCATCTGGGCTGCTGAGCGGCACAACGCTCGGGTGAGCGGCCCGGTCGGTCGGGGTTTGAGGTCAGCCGATTTGGTGTATCTGTACCTGTAAAGATAGGTATTGACATCAGAGCGTAACGGTGCTGCGCCTTTCCCTCCGGCGCGGCCACTGTGCGTGAGCTTTGGTTTACCCCGGAGGTCTCATGGACCGGCACGAGGTTCCCGGACTCAACGGCGAGGCAGGCGGACTGAACGGACATGCGACAGGGCTCAACGGCGGGGCCGTCGGCGTTGTCGGTGGCCCGGGCGGTGGCGAGTCGGCGGCCGCTGGTGCTTCGGCGGCGGCTGGTGGTGCGGCGGCGGCTGGTGCTTCGGCGGCGGCTAGCCTGCCTGGCCTGCGGCTTTCCGCGCGCGAACTCGAGGTGATGTCGCTGATCGCAGGCGGGCACACCAACGGCGAGATCGCGGCGCACCTTTTCCTCGCGGAGAAGACGGTCAAGAATCACGTCAGGCGGATCTACTCCAAGCTCGGTGTGGATTCCCGCCCGGCGGCGATCGCGCACTGGCTGGCGAGCCGCGCGCCGACCCGGCACTGACCGCGGCTGTCCGGGGAGGTTTCCGCCGGGCCGCGCGCGTTGGCGGTGCGGCGCGGGCGGAGCGAGGCGGCGCTGAGCTGGTGGTTCGAGGTGACCCTGAGCGGGCGGACACCGGGCACGGAGCATACCCTGGGAGGACAATAGGCCATCTCCAGGTGGCGTTCAGCTTATCTTCAGTGAAGCGAGTGATCATTCGATCATGAACATGCCGATCACCGAAGCGCGGACGCAGGCCGACGCGAGGTTGCTTGTCGTCGAAGACGAGCCGAACATCCTCGAGCTTCTCTCTGCGAGCCTCCGCTACGCCGGTTTCGAGGTGATCACGGCCGCCGGGGGGACCGAGGCGGTGCAGGCCGCGCAGCGGCACCGACCGGACCTGATCGTGCTCGACGTCATGCTCCCTGACATGGATGGGTTCGACGTCATCCGGCGGCTGCGCGGCGGCGGCGCCCGCGTGCCCGTCGTCTTTCTTACCGCCCGCGACGGCACTGACGACAAGATCCGCGGCCTGACGCTCGGTGGCGACGACTACGTGACCAAGCCGTTCTCGCTTGAAGAGGTCATCGCGCGGATAAAGGCGGTGCTGCGGCGCACCCGTGGTGACGGCGCCGAGCCGACGCCGAGGCTGAAGTTCGCCGACCTCGAACTGGACGAGGAGAGCCACGAGGTCTGGCGCGGTGGCGACCAGGTGCAGCTCTCCCCCACCGAGTTCAAGCTGCTTCGGTACTTCATGAGCAACGCCAACCGCGTGCTGTCCAAGATGCAGATCCTCGACCACGTGTGGGACTACGACTTCCGCGGAGACACGGGGATCGTGGAGTCGTACGTGTCCGTTCTGCGGCGGAAGATCGATACCAAGGAGCCCCGGCTGATCCACACGCTTCGCGGCGTCGGCTACGTGCTGCGGCTCCCGTCGTCATAGGCAGGCAAGCGGCGATGGTTGATGCGGGGGTGCCGGCGCCGCCGGTCCGCACGCGCGCGCGGCCGTTCCAGGCCTTCCGGAGTCTGTCTGACCGGACGCCGCTGCGCACGAAACTGATCACGGCTGTTCTCGCGCTGGTGATAATGGCGCTGGCGGCTATCAGCGTCGCCAGCGTTTACATGGTGCGGACGTCCGTGATCACGCAGCGCGATTCGCAACTGCAAACGGTCTTCAACATCTTCGCGTCGAATCCCGGGAACCTCCTCGCGCAAAAGGGGACCGGGTATGCCAACCCGGTGGGTGGCTTTCCCGCGGTCGTGGCGGGCGTTCAGTTGCCGGGTACCCCCCTCAGCTCGCCCGGGTCGGGGTTCGGCCTTCCTCCCAATCTCCCGGGACAGTCCGTTCCCAACGTGCCGACCACCCAGGCGTGGGCCACCGCCAACAGCGGGAAGCTCGTGACCGTCAGCGCCCAGTCCGGCCCAGACACCTGGCGCGTGGTGGTCGAACCGTTTACGGTCAACGGACAGTCCTTGATGATGGTAGTGGGCACTGATGTCGGCAACGTCGGCCAGCTCACCCACCGGCTGGTGCTATTCGACCTGGTCGTTGGCGGCGCCATCGTCGTCATCCTGGCCGCCGTCGGCGCCGCCTTGATCCAGGCGAACCTGCGCCCGCTGAACGACATCGAGCTGACCGCGGGCCAGATAGCCAGAGGCCACCTGAACCATCGCATTACCGAGCTCGATCCGCGCACCGAGATCGGCAGCCTCGGTCACTCGCTGAACGCGATGCTCACCCAGATCGAAACCGCCTTCCACGCCCAGGAGGAGTCCGAACAGGCCGCGCACGAATCCGAAGAGCGCATGCGGCGGTTCATCGCCGACGCCAGCCACGAGCTGCGCACCCCGCTGACCACCATCCGTGGCTTCGCCGAGTACTACCGCCAGCGCGGCGGGGTCCGCGAAGATCAGAACCCATCATCCGGAACGGAGGGTGGCTTCACCCCACTGGTCAACGGTCACTCCCCCGAGGACGTGCCTGATGAGGGGCTGACCCCCCAGGACCTCGATCGCATCATGCATAGGCTCGAGGCCGAAGCGTCCAGGATGGGCTTGCTCGTCGAGGATCTGCTGCAGCTGGCCAGACTCGATCAGCAGCGTCCGCTCGACCTCGCCCCAGTCGACCTGCTCGCGCTGGCGGCCGACGCCGTGCAGGACGCGCGGATGGTGGCACCGGACCGGTCGATCGACCTCGCCGTGGCGCCTGGCGCGGCGTTCATCGTGAACGGCGACGAGCCGCGGCTGCGGCAAGTGATCGGGAACCTGGTGAACAACGCGCTCACGCATACTCCGTCCGGTACGCGGGTGGGGGTGCGGATCGGGTCGGGAACGGTTGTTCCGCCAGCGGAAGGCGGCGCCGCGCGCGGGGGCGGACCCGGCGCAGGACGCGCGCTGCCGGGCAGCCGACCCGCCGCCCGCCCGTTGCCAGCCGTCGTGCTGGACGTCGAGGACGAGGGGCCCGGTATGACGACCGAACAAGCCCAGCACGTCTTCGAGCGCTTCTACCGCGCGGACCAGGCCAGGAACCGCGCCTCTGGAGGTACGGGTCTCGGATTGGCGATCGTCGCCGGGCTGGTGGCCGCGCACGGCGGCACGGTCTCCGTCCGCACGGCGCCTGGCGACGGCGCCGATTTCCAGGTGCGGCTGCCGCTCTCCCCCGACGCTCGTGACGACGACGACGCCGACCTAGAGGACGAGGACCCGGCCGAGCCAGACGACGAGGACTCAGAAGCGAGCAGCCGCTTAGCGCCCAGCGGCCCGCGTTTCCAGTAGGTTCCGCAACTGGTCCACGAGATTCCCCATGCCGGATTCGAGCATGTCAAGGACGCGAGCGAACTCTTCGCCGTCGCCGCCGTACGGATCGGGGACGTCCGCTTCGCCCAGGCCCGCGGCCCGGCTGAACAGCCGGATCCTGTGTTCGGTGTCGGTGTCAGCGGCCAGCGCCTGGAGGGTGGCGAGATTGTTGGCGTCCATGGCGAGGATGAGGTCGCGTTCGGCCAGCCAGTCCGCGCGGAACTGGCGGGCCCGGTGCGCGGAGCCATCGTAACCGCGGGCGGCGAGCTGAGCGCGTGAACCCTTGTGCATCGGATCACCGACGTGCCAGTCCCCGGTGCCGGCGCTGTCGACAATAACCCGCCCGTCCAGCCCAGCGGCGGCCAGCCGCGCGCGCAGCACCACCTCGGCCATCGGGGACCTGCAGATGTTGCCTAGGCATACGACGCACACCCGGTACGGCCCCGACGGGTCCCTCGGTGGCGGCAGCTGGTGGTCAGATCCTAGCGACATGCCACTAAGGATGCCGTACCGTAGCTGCTGGCTGGCCGCCAGGCGGGCGCATGGTGCCCCTGACGTGGGCCGGAGTCCCCGCGCGCCACACGCACGGCCGTTCCGATTCGCGTGGCTCGCCGATCCTTGCTAACATCTGACCGTTCTTCCAGCGCCGCTAGCTCAATTGGCAGAGCAGCGGACTCTTAATCCGCGGGTTCGGGGTTCAAGTCCCTGGCGGCGCACCCGTAATGACCTGGCCGTATAGCCTTAAGGCTATACGGCTTTCGTCGTCATGGGGCATGGATGGGGCATTCCTGGGTCACGCGCAGGTCCCGCGGCTGCTGGCCGCAGTCCCGCGCGGTAACCCTGTAAGCCTCGTTCCGCAGGCTGTTGACCTGCGGGAACTCACGTCTGGCAGTAACCTGAGGCAGTGACGGCGGTCGGGATGTGGGTCACAGTCGTCCCTCCGGCCCCGGAACCTGGGGCGCTGCGGGCGGCCCTGATGACCATGTCGGCGGTGGCCTGGGCAGCGCGGTGGGCGGCCTCCGGCAGGACGCTGGTGTAGGTGTCGGCGGTGGTGACGATGCTGGAGTGGCCCAGCATCTGCTGGATGACCTTCAGGTCAGTGTGCGAGGCCAGCGCGATCGTGGCGGCCCCGTGCCGCAGGTCATGCAGCCGGATCGGCGGCAGGCCCAGTTCCCTGATCAGCTCACGGAACCGGTGGGTCAGGTACTCCGGCCGGATTGGCCGCCCGTCGGCGTAGGTGAACATCGGCCGGCCGCGCCGCCTGAAGGGTTCCAATACCTCGTCATAGGCTCTGACCTGTATCGTTATGACTGGGCTGGTGATCGTCATGCGGCCCGTTCGTACTCGTGAATCAGCCCGCCGAGTACCGTTCGGCGTCGTATCCGGGCCGTCGCCAGATC
>DATMKQ010000428.1:0-43180 GCA_035571275.1 Trebonia sp. | reverse complement strand
GCCTGCCTGGACATGGAGCGCTTCATGCCCTCGGGCAGCGACACGTCCTTGATCTCGACCCGCTCGACCCGGATGCCCCACGGCTCTTCGGTCGGCTCGTCGATGATGCGCCGCAGCTCCCTGTTCACCGTCTCACGCTCGGCGAGCAGCTGGTCCATCTCGGACTGGCCGATGATAGACCGCAGCGAGGTCTGCGCTTGCTGAGAGATGGCGAACATGTAGTTCTGCACGTTGACCGTGGCCTTGATCGGGTCCACAACCCGGAAGTACACCACGGCGTCAACCCGGACCGACACGTTATCCCTGGTGATGCCCTCCTGCGCGGGCACCGCCATCGCGACGATCTGCATGTTGACCTTCTGCATCCGGTCACTGACCGGGTTCATGAAGTGGACCCCCGGCCCTTTAATCTCGGGCAGGACGCGGCCGAACCGGTAGATAATGCCTTTCTCGAACTGCTGGACGATTTTGATCGACCGCGCAGCCGCGACCAGGCCGAGTATCACTACGACCAGGACGATGACAACGATCAGGGCCACCATCTGAGATCGCCTCCTTCTCGGGACAGCAGGCTCAGTCATCAGCGTAGTCCTACACAACCCCTACAGCTACGTACCGTAAGGAGCCGGCCGGATTCGTTCGGTATGAAATGAATGTAAAGCCCACTGCGGGCGGCGGGGAAACCAGTCCGGACCAGCGCGGACTGGATCGTTTCTGTCTCGGGCGGAGATAGCCTCGCTTAGAGCGTGAAAACGCCGCTGTGGAAGGACGACCGGGAGCATCAGGGCATGACCGCGAGGGACACGGACTGGGATGGGGTGCGGCTGCACGTCGTGACGGGTAAGGGCGGCACCGGCAAGACGACGGTCGCTGCCGCCCTGGCGCTCGCCCTCGCGCACGGCGGCCGCAAGGTGCTGCTGATCGAGGCAGAAGGGCGGCAGGGCATCGCCCGGCTCTTCGACCGCCCGCCGCTGCCATACGAGGAAAGAAAGATCGCCATCGGCCCGGGCGAGGCGCGGGACGGACGCGATGCCGGCGGCGACGTGTACGCGCTAGCGATCGACCCCGAGGGCGCGCTGCTTGATTACCTGGAGATGTTCTACAACATGCGCAGCGCCGGGCGGGCGCTGAACAAGCTCGGCCTTGTCGACTTCGCGACGACAATCGCGCCTGGCCTTTCCGACGTGCTGGTCACGGGCAAGGCGACCGAGGCCGCGCGGCGCAAGACGCACGGCGGCTACGTGTACGACAGCGTCGTGCTCGACGCGCCGCCCACCGGCAGGATAGGCCGCTTCCTCAACGTCTCCGCCGAGGTTTCCGGCCTGGCGAAGGTCGGCCCGGTCCGGACACACGCCGACACCGTGGCCCGGGTAATCAAGTCCCCGCAGACCGCTGTGCATTTCGTATCCACCCTGGAGGAGATGCCCGTACAGGAGACGCTTGACGGCATCGCCGAGCTTCGCCGGATAGCTGGCATGCAGGTCGGCGGCGTGGTGATCAACATGGCCAGGCCCGCGATGCTCAGCCGGGAGGACCTGAAGGTCACGCCGGATGTGAACGCGCTGGCGGAGGCGCTGACGGCAGCGGGGCTGGATAATACCGACGCCCTCGCCATGGCGCTCTCCGACGAACTGGCCGAGCACGCCAGGCATGTCGAACTCCAAGACACGGAGCGTACCGAGCTCGAGGCGGCCGGCCAGCCCACCTACACGCTGCCGATGATCGCCGAGGGAGTCGACCTGGCCGCCCTCTACCGGCTGGCCGCCGAGCTTCGTGACCAGGGAGCAGCCTGACCATGAACCCGCGTCTTGACATGGACCGGATGATCGACGACCGGCGTACCCGCATCATCGTGTGCTGCGGCTCGGGCGGCGTCGGCAAGACCACCGCGGCCGCCGCCATCGGCCTGCGTGCCGCCGAACGCGGCCGGCAGGTCTGCGTGCTGACCGTCGATCCCGCCCGGCGGCTCGCCCAGTCGATGGGCCTGAGCTCGCTGGACAACACCCCGCGCCTGATCGAGGGCGTGGACCAGTCGGCCGACGGCAGCCTGCACGCGATGATGCTTGACATGAAGCGCACGTTCGACGAGATCGTCGAGGCACACTCGGACCCGGCGAGGGCCGCGCAGATCCTGGCCAACCCGTTCTACCAGTCGCTGTCGTCCAGCTTCGCCGGCACCCAGGAGTACATGGCGATGGAGAAGCTCGGCCAGCTGCGGCGCTCGGACGAATGGGACCTGATCGTCGTGGACACCCCGCCGAGCCGCAACGCGCTTGACTTCCTGGACGCGCCTGAGCGCCTCGGCCGGTTCCTCGACGGGCGGCTGATCCGGGTGCTCGCCAGCCCCGCCAAGGCGAGCAGGCCGTTTACCAAAGTGCTGAACGCCGGGTTCTCCGTGATGACCGGGGCGCTGACAAAGCTGCTCGGTGGTCAAGTGCTGCGCGACGCGCAGACGTTCATCACCGCGTTCGACACGATGTTCGGCGGGTTCCGCGAGCGCGCGGACGCCACCTACCGGCTGCTGCAGGCGCCGGGCACGTCGTTCCTCGTGGTGGCGGCGCCGGAGCCCGACGCGCTGCGGGAGGCGTCGTATTTCGTGGAGCGCCTGGACGAGGAGCGCATGCCGCTGGCCGGCCTGATCCTGAACCGCGTCCACCATTCGCCCGCGACCAAGCTGAGCGCCGCACGCTCGCTCGGCGCCGCTGAAACACTAGAGAGCATCCGCAGCGATGCCGTGGATCCCGCCGACGCCGATGGCTATTCCGTGACGGCCGCGGCGCTGCGGCTGCACGCTGAGCGCATGAACCTAGGCGAACGGGAACGGCGGGTGGCCGGCGCGTTTACGTCAGCACACCCTGCCGTCCCTGTCGTGGAAGTCTCGGCCCTGCCAGTTGATGTACACGATCTCGCCGGGCTACGCCGCATCGGCGAATCTCTCGCCGGAGTCCAGGGCGCCTTAGCCCTGAATTGCCGGGCAGACCTGAAATTAGCTGGCGACCAGCTCGTCGATGCCCTGACGCTCGTAGCGGTCACGCGCCCGCTCGAGCAATTCGCGCCACGACGTGACGTCGGGCCTACGACGGAGAAGCGCCCGCCGCTCGCGCTCGGTCATTCCGCCCCAGACGCCGAACTCGATGCCGTTGTCAAGCGCGTCCGCAAGGCACTCGGTTCGGACCGGGCAGCCCCGGCAGATCAGCTTTGCGCGGTTCTGGGCCGCACCCTGGACGAAAAGCTCGTCAGGATCGGTTCCCTTGCATGCGGCGCGTGTGGTCCAGTCGGTAACCCACATGTGCCCAACTCCTCTTGATCGCCGAGCGCACTTGCACCCGGACGGTCTGTATTGACGGATCGATTCCGTGACGGATGTGCGGCCACCGGTCACGGTTATCTGTTCGTGACAAAGCAACTTACGGAAGTCGGACGGTAGCTGCCAAGACCCTCTAAGGTCATTTCGCAGATAGTCCTGATGGGCTATATACAGCCATGTGACTAGTCACCGTTCGGTTGCGGGCGCACCCCCAGCGTGACAAAAGTGGCAGCGTGTGGCCGTTGGTCAGCCCTTGGTGTTAGTAGTACGGGCCATCGCGCGTACGCTATGACCCGTGCAGCCAATCCTGCGATGGACCGCCGGCAAGACGACCGCCGTCGGCGGCTTGCTCTTCATGGCGGCGCTCGGAGGCGTGATCGCCGCCGCGATGGTGGTGCCAGTGGTGGCCGCGACCGGGGTCCTGGTGCGCGACACTTCCGACAAGTTCACCACGCTGACGCTGCCCACCGGCTCCCAGCTACCGCAGCGGTCGGAGATCTTCGACCGCGATGGACACCTGATCACGTACGTGTACGGCGTCGACATGGGTCCCGGCAGGACCTACAGCGGACTCGACCGTCAGCCCGTGTCCTATAACCAGATTTCGCCGAACGCGCGCAAGGCGATCGTGGCCATCGAGGACGACCGGTACTGGTCACGCGGTGCGCTGGACATCAAGGGCACGTTCCGCGCCCTGGTCAACGACCTGCAGCACAAGCCGATCCAGGGTGGCTCCACGATCGAGCAGCAGTACGTAAAGGGCGTGCTGGTCCTGCAGGGCCTCGGCAACCCCGTCGCGGAGAAGGCGGCGATCGCCGACACCCTCAGCCGCAAGCTCGACCAGCTGCGGCAAGCCGTCGACATCGCGCACACGCTGTCCAAGCAGGACATCCTCTCCGGCTACCTCAACAACGCTTTCTACGGGAGCGGGGCCTGGGGGATCGAGGCCGCCGCGGAAACTTACTTCGGCACGACCGCCGCGAAGCTGAACCTCGACCAGGGCGCCACGCTGGCGGGGATCGTCGAGAATCCGAACCGGTACGACCCGATCACGCATCCGTATCAGGCATTTGTGCGGCGGAACACCGTGCTCGCCCGGATGATGCAGACTGGTGTGCTCTCGCGGGGCGCCGAGGCCGCGGCCATCAAGAAGCCGGTGGGGCTGCACCAGGGCGCCGTGCAGAGCGGCTGCAGCGCGAGCACGGTAGGCAATGACGCTTTCTTCTGCGACTACGTGATCCACTCGATCATGCTGGACCCACAGTTCGGCTCGACGCCCAAGGACCGCGCCGAGTTGCTCGCCACCGGCGGCCTGCGCATCTACACCACGGTCAGCCCTGAGGACCAGGCCGCCTCGACCGCAGCGGTCAACTGGGTTCTCCCAACGGACGACAACTATTACAACCCCGCCAACAACGCCGATACGCAGGTCCTGATCCAGCCCGGCACCGGTCAGGTCATGGCCATCGCCGAGGACAGGCCATACGGGATCGGCAACCACGAAACCGAGGTTGATTACGCGGTGGGGAGCCAGTACGGCGGCCAGGAAGGCGTCCAGACTGGGTCGTCGTCCAAGCTGTTCACGCTGGTCACCGCGCTGGAACAAGGCGTTCCTTTCGGCTTCCAGCTCACGGTCCAAAGCCCGACCACGGTCAGCGGCTTCACGAACTGCGAGGGCGCGCCCGCCGGCTCCGCCAACGGGCAGCAAGGCGTCTTCCCCGTGGTGAACTCGGAAGGAGCCGGTACCGGCACGTACTCGCTGTACACCGGCACCACCGGGTCGATCAACGTGTTCTTCGGCCACCTTGAGCAGAAGGTCGGGCTGTGCAACGTGGTCCACACCGCGGCCAACCTAGGCCTGACGTGGGCGAATGGCGTATCGCTTCTGAAGCCCGACCCGAGCCTCAACTTCGCGTACTCCGCGGACAACTACCCCGGCTTCACGCTCGGCGAGCTCAACGTGACGCCGATGGGGATGGCGGCCGCCTACGCTACGGTGGCGGCCAACGGCCGGTACTGCGAGCCGATCGTCTTGACCAAGGTCACGACCGCGGGTGGCGGGTCGATCCCGGTCCCGTCCGCCCACTGCCGCCAGGCCATCTCCTCGACCGTGGCCGAGGCCGCGAACTATATCCTGCAGGGCGTGCTCGTCAGCGGGACTGCGGCCGGCTTGGAGCTTCCCGGACGTGAGGCGGCAGGGAAGACCGGTACCTCGAACGTGACCAGCGGCAACGGCACGCCGTACGCGGCGTTCGCCGGATACACCCCCAACCTCGCCAGTTACACCTCGGTGTTCAACCCGAACAACCCGACCACGAAGGACACGATGGCCGGCGAGAGCGCCTGTTACCACGACGTCATGAATGGTCTCGAATGCCCTGGCGAGATGTACGGGGCCAACGCGCCGGCATCGACGTGGTACTACGCGTTCACGCACATCAACCTCGGTCCGCCGGAGTACTTCACTCCCGTTCCAGGCAGCAGCGAGCTATGGAGCCAGGGCAACGGCCAACAGGTCGTCCAGCCTAAGAAGCCCAGTCACGGCGGTCACGGCGGTCACGGTGGCGGTGGCGGCGGCGGGACTGGCCCGCCGCACCCGTAGGCGGCCCGCCGCACCTGTAACTGGCTTAACTCGCTGGTGAGCTGGCGGCGCACCTCGGCCGCGACCCGCCCGCCGTCGGCACGCCCCGCCACCTGCGGGGTCACGGCCTTCATCACCTTCCCCATCCCGGGCATGCCCTGGGCGCCGGTGTCGGTGATGGCCGCGGCGACCAGCCCGGCCAGTTCGTCATCGGTGAGCTGCACGGGCAGGTAATCGGCTAGCACCTCGCCTTCGGCTCGCTCTGCCGCCGCCTGGTCGGCACGGCCGGCGGACTCGAACGCGTCCGCCGCCTCCCGGCGCTTCTTCGCCTCGCGGGTAAGCACCTTGACGATCTCGTCGTCCGACAGGTCGCGCGCGGTAGTCCCGGACACTTCCTCGTTGGTGATCGAGGTAAGCGCCATCCGCAGCGTGCGCAGCCGCACCTGATCGCGAGCGCGCATCGCCGCGTTGAGGTCGGCGCGGAGCCGTTCCTTCAGTTCGTTCACGCTCCTATCCTGCCCGACACGGTTAACTCTTTTTCGCGGACAGCCCACGACGACTTGCGGCCGGCACGAGGCGGCTTGTGGCTAGTGCATGGCGGCTGGCATGGCACCATGGGTAAATGCGAGCACGAACCCTGCTGTCCCTCGCGGCCACTACAGGCGCCGCGGCATTGGGCTACGCCACGGTCATCGAGCGTAACTGGTTTGTCCTCAGGCAGCAGGACGTGCCGGTTTTGCCGGCTGGCGCCGCGCCGCTGCGCGTGCTGCATCTCTCCGATACCCACCTGACGCCTGGCCGGCATCGCCTCATGGCGTTCGTGAGGTCGCTCGCGGCGCTCGAACCGGACCTCGTGGTGAACACGGGTGACTCGATCGCCTCGCCGGTAGCCGTCGAGCCGCTGATCGAGTCGCTCGGACCGCTGCTCGAACGGCCCGGAGTCTTCGTCTACGGTTCCAACGACCTCTTCTCGCCCAAGCCAAGGAACCCCGCCCGCTACCTGTGGCGGACCAGCAAGGATGACCACTGGGACGGCGAGCCGGACCTGCCCTGGGAGAAGCTGGGCGAGGAGATGTCGGCCAAGGGCTGGCTGGACCTGAACAACCGGCGCGACCGTCTGACGGTCGGCGGACTCGACATCGCGTTCGCCGGCGTGCACGACTCACACACCGACAAGGACCGCTACGACCTGGTGGCTGGGAAAGCCGACCCGTCTGCTGACCTGCGGATCGGGGTGCTGCACTCGCCCGAGCCCCGGGTTCTCGACCGGTTCGCCGCGGATGGCTATGACCTGCTGCTGGCCGGGCACACGCACGGTGGGCAGCTGTGCGTCCCCGGGTACGGCGCGCTGGTCACGAACTGCGGCATCGACAAAGCACGGGTACGCGGACTGAGCATGCACCCGGCAGTCGCGCCGACGGACGGGAAGACGGCGTGGCTGCACGTATCCGGTGGCCTCGGCACGTCTCCGTGGGCGCCCGCCAGGTTCGCGTGCCGCCCGGAAGCAACCCTGCTCACGCTGCTGCCGCGGACCTAGGGATGACCGCGCGCATGGCGGTCCGGTTATCCGCTAAACTAACGGAGGTTCGCCCGAAGGCTCCCGATCACGTCCTCGTGACCAGGTGCGCGGGCGGCGGGGTGTAGCGCAGCTTGGCAGCGCGCTTCGTTCGGGACGAAGAGGCCGCCGGTTCAAATCCGGCCACCCCGACCCAGGTCAAAGGCTGGTTCCGCTCTTGGAACCGGCCTTTCCGCATCCGTGCGTCACTGATGCGTCAGGGTGAGCTACTAAGAGCCCGCGTAGAACCCGGTCCGGACGCCTGACGTGTGCCAGTTACGCGGAAGGTCGCGGTCCCCTGGGGCTCTGGCGCACGTTTCCCCGGACAGCAAGCCCTGCCCAGGCGTCGTTTCCGATAGTGCTGAAGATTTGACCGGCCATGACCGGTTAAGTCTTCAGCACTACGTTCTATCGGGCTCCCGGCGCAGGCGACGCTGTTGCCAGTGGGGCTGAAGTCGCCCGCGGGGCAAGGACCGACCCGCCCGTCCGTGCCGCCGAGCTAGTGGTCCCCGCTACCGGGCGGCCCGTGGTGGCCGTAACGCAAGACTCGACGCCGCGCCGCGCGAAACCGGGCGTGGCCCGCCCTCCGTGTCGGGCATCCTCTCGCCGACAAGTTCTCGGCACCTATCGGAAGGACGGGGAGTATGCGAACATCCCTGCATGATGCTTGGTGACCTGTTCGAAAGTCCTTTAAGATCCTGATGTCTCGGCCATGATCATTCTGCTAATCGCGGTGATCTTCGTACGCATCTACAGCCGAGGACGCCGGTAATCGGCAAAGACGCAGACCACCAAGGCTGACCACAACAGCATCCGGTCTTGGCGGACGGAAGCGGCCGGGAATTGACGACAGGCCAGATAAACGACGCTCTTGCTCGTCAGTTAGGCGTGCGGCGGGCCCGGTGTCATACTGAGGGCGCAACACACATCGTGAGAACTGGGGGAAACTGATGTCGTTCCCGATAATAGGCCCAAACCCCGGAGCTGCGACAGAGTCCGGCATTCAAGGCGCAGATTTCACCGATAGCCGCAACGCCACCGGGGAAGATGCCTTCAGCCACGCACCGGGCGGGCGGATCTGCAAGACCTGCGATCGACCGATCGAGGACCGCCAGGCCGCACGCCGCAGGGGAGCCGAGGACTGGGTACACGACGTCTGTCCTGTTGTGACCGACTGATCCCATAAGCTGCGCACGCGCAGGTCGGAGCCGAGCGGGAAACGAGCTCCTAAGCAGTAGGTCCCCGCGTTCGAGTCGCGATCGCGGCGTGTTGTTCGCTGTCAACCAGCGCTTGACAGTGTTTCGACTGGCAGATGCGACTTCGTACAGCAGCGAGGTATAGCAACCGATGCTCGCTACGACTGTCCTGGGCAGACATCCCTACACGCACTACGCTGCACCCCGAACGGCGAGCAGGGTCGGGGCTGACAGTTCGGGACGAAGAGGCCGCCGGTTCAAATCTGGCCACCCCCAAGTGCCGTGCCTCCCGGGTGCCAGAACGGAGCGGTAGCCGCAGACTTCGAGCGGTCTCCAGACGATGACAACCAATGTTAACCTGCTCATCGCAGGAAGGTAATATTCATTGCACTTTTATTCGAGATTGCATACTCTTGTCAATGTCGGATCGAAAACTGGCTCTGTCTCACATCTCGTCGACGATGACGTAAAGGTCACGTACTAGCAACTCCCAGCACGGGCAAGCGCCCTCGCGGACGTTGGCCCCAGCAGATGAATGTCCCGTTCAGCTTGCTATTGGCAGCTGAACGGGCCATTCATCCGGGCACGGTAGCTGCCGGCAAGGACGTATATCCGGACATAGCCCGCAAATCGGTCGGCCAACTAGCTCCCTCTGCCGTCGTTACCATCACGAGACTTGCATCAGAGCCATTTTTCACCCCTTGCCGACAACTCTGCTGCCTAGCCGTCCGACTCGGTGGCCGCACAGGTGCGGGGCCTTGCCTGCGCGAACACCTTGAAGGGAACGCCAATGCTCGCCCCCGTGCGCGCGACAGTCACAGTAGCCATACTGCCGGTGCTGCTGGCGGTGCTGTTGGCGGGCTGCGGCGGGAACGCCGCGAAAGCTCCCAGCGCTAACCCTGTAAAGGCGCCCAGCGCTGCCCTGATTGCTCGGCAGACGCAAAACGCGATCAGGGACGCCACGAGTGTGCATATTGATGGCAGCGTCACGCGCAACGGGCTGGAAGTCTTCTTGGATGTCAGCCTGGAGCGGCCTGATCGCGCGGAAGGCGTCATCCTGACCGCCCCGCCAAGCGAGGTCCAATCCGAAGCCAGCGGGGTGGACATCCTCACGATCGACAGCGATCATGTCTATTTCGAGGTGACCCCCACGTCGCTGAAGCTCTTCAAGGCGCGTGCTTCGCTGTGCCGCACCGAGTGCGGCAAATTCGTGCTGCTCCCGGCCAAGCAGGCCGAGTCGATGAGCAGCAGTTTCACCATGGCTGGCGTCCTGGGCGGCTTCACTGGCAGCTCGCCCGCCTTCACCATGCGAGGCACGGCCATCGTGCACGGGGTGCGGGTCAGGATCCTGCGAGCTGCCGGCACCACGATGGATGTCGCAGCCGTGGGTACGCCGTTCCCTGTCGTCGTTGATGAGTCGGGGAGCTTCGGCATCGGCGAATTGACATTCACCCAATGGAATGCGGTGCCAGCCATCACGGCCCCACCGCCCGGCCAGGTGGTCAGCATGAGCAGCCTGACGGGCTAAGCCGCGGTCAGACGTGCTCGGTGGCCAGCTTGGCACTGAAGCCGAGCAGCACTGCCCCGGTGGTGGCGTCCAGGCCGCGGCGGACACGGCGGCGCATCAGCAGGCGTTTGGCCCGGTTCAGCCCGGCGATGAGGATGAGCAGATAGCCGAGGCCGAGCACGGCGTGGCTCCAGGCCAGCGCCAGCAGCCAGCCTAGGCTCGCTCCTGGGGTCAGAAACTGCGGCAGCACCGCGAGGTAGAACACCAGCACCTTGGGGTTGGTGATGTTGGAGAGGAACCCCTGCCGCCACCCAACCGCGCCCTGCCTGGTCACGCCCGGCTCCTCACCGTTCAGCGGCACGTACTGCCCCCGCACAGCCGAACGGATCGCCTGCACACCCAGGAACAGCAGGTAGGCGACGCCGGCCCACTTGATCGCCTGGAACGCTGGCTGAGCCCTCACGATCAGCGCGCCTAGCCCGCAGGCCGCGGCCGAGCCCTGGACGAAGTTAGAGCTGAAGACGCCCAGCGCCGTCCACCTCCCCCGCCTGCGCCCTCCGGCCAGTGTGTTCTTGGTGACGACAGCGAAGTCCGGTCCGGGGATGAGGATGAGCACCACTGCGACGGCCAGGAACTCACCGTACTTCGACCATGACATGGGTCTCATGCTAGGGTCCGAGGCCCGGGATCTGTGGGCTCAGAAGTCAGTACAAATCACAGAGATGCTGTCACGCAACGCACTTGACGGTAAAAAACTTGTTAAGACGGTACTCCGCGGTTAACGATCAAGCGTCCACCTGAGTAGGGAATCATGCATCTGCCGGCCCGCTGGCGCGCAGTTTCTCCCCTTCGCGTCAGGCCTCGGGACATGGAGAGGAGGTGGGAGCGGCGTGGGTCTTTACGGCGTTCACTTCATCAGCGTTGCTGTGCTCGGCGCGGGATTGCTCACACTCTGGGTGCTGGTTTCCGGCTACAGCATCAGGGACCTGTCGGCGAGAGCGATCTGCAGCCTCTCCGGTCACCTCCGCGCCCGTCCGGAGCCGTGGATGGAGTCCGCGCTGCGCAGGGCCTTCGCGGAGTTCGACCGCGAGCTGACGGTCATCCTGCGCGACAGCGGCAACCCCTAACTCGTCCGGCGACACGCCGACCACGTCACGCCGGGTGTCGTTCAATCTGCGGCAATCGACCGGCAACCCCCGCGTGTTACCGTCCGTGATTGCGACTACCGCGCTGACGCCACCGAGGATTCTCATGAGGAGTCCGTAACGGAAGGGGCCGCTGCATGAGGCTGACGGTAATCGGTTGCGGACACCTGGGGGCGACCCACGCTGCCTGCATGGCCGCGATCGGCCACGACGTGCTCGGCGTCGAAATCGACGAGGACAGGGCCGACCTGCTGAACAGCGGCCGCGCCTGGTTCCTTGAGCCCGGTCTCGACGCCCTGCTCACCCGTCACACCCAAAACGGCAGGCTAAGGTTCACCACCAGCTTCGCGGAGGCGGCCGCGTTCGCCACCGTGCACTTCCTCGCCGTGGGCACGCCGAGCCTGCCCGGTGGCGACGGATACGACCTGTCGCAGGTAGCCGGGGCGATCGCCGCTCTCGCACCGCACCTGACCACACCGGCCGTCGTCATCGGCAAGTCGACGGTTCCGCCTGGCACCACCGGCTATCTGGCACGTGAACTGCGGGAAAGCGCGCCGGCCGGCGACGCGGTCGAGGTGGCGTGGAACCCGGAGTTCCTCCGGGAAGGGCATGCCGTCGCGGACACGCTCCGGCCGGACCGGATCGTCGTCGGCGTGCCGAGTATGGCGGCCGAGGCGACGGTGCGCGAACTGTACCGGCCGTTGACGGAGGCCGGGGTGCCGCTCATGGTCACCGACGAGGTCACCTCGGAGCTCGTGAAGGGCGCGGCGAACGCGTTTCTGGCCATGAAGGTGTCCTTCATCAACGCCATGTCCGACGTCTGCCGCGGGACAGGCGCCAACGTCGCGGTGCTCGCCGATGCGCTTGGCATGGATCAGCGGATCGGCCGTCCGTTCCTCACGGCCGGACTCGGCTACGGCGGAGGATGCCTGCCGAAGGATGTCCGCGGGCTGGCGGCGTTCGCCACTTCGACCGGCGCCAAGGGAGCCGCCGACCTGCTGTCCGTGGTCGACGGGATCAACTCGGCCCGCCGCGAGCAGGTCGTGGATCTGGTGCGCGGCCTGCTTGGCGAGCTGTCAGACAAGCGGATCGCGCTCTGGGGCGCCGCGTTCAAGCCGGGCACCGACGATGTCCGCGACTCACCCGGCCTTGACGTCGCGGACCGGCTCGCCCGGCTGGGCGCCGAAGTAGTCGTCTACGACCCGCAGGCAACCGGCAACGCCCTTGTGACGTTCCCGCACCTGCGCTATGGCGACAGCGCCGTGGCCGCGGCGTGGCAGGCAGACGCCGTGCTCGTCACCACGGCCTGGCCGGAGTTCGCCGCGATGGACACCGCCGCGACCACCAGCGCGGTACGTGACCGGCTGCTGATCGACGCGTGCCAGGCGACCAAACCCTCGCTGTGGCGGGCCGCTGGCTGGACCGTGGCCGCCCCGTTCCCGACCCCCGATTATCCCGAACGGTCTCCGGTTACCTCTGACACCGCATCTGGTTCGCGTCAGGCTGGCTAGCCTGCGGTGATGGAGCGGCGGCCGCCGCCAAGCAGGCTGGTGCGCACCGTGGGCTGTGGCAACGGTATCGGGCCGGTCGGCGGGGCGCCCTTGCGAGCCCCCTGCTTCTTCGGGTCAGCGGCGAGCCGCAGCGCCAGCGCCGGGCACATGTCCACGGCCTGCTGTGCGTCCTTTTCCAGCCAGGGCGGTACCGGGATCGGCATGACGACCGGGTAGCCCGTCTTGTCCAGGTGGATGAGCTCGGGCACCAGATGCGCGCACAGGCCATGACCCTCGCACCGCACCCAGTCCACCACGAGCTGTTTGGCCTCGGCTACCTCAGGGCCGTCAGGGAGCGGCAGCACGCCGCGGACGGGACGGCCGCAGGTGGAGTGGAAGACATGTGCGGCCAGGTCTTCGGTGAAAACCTCGAGGGCGGAGAGCACGAACCTCGTGGTGCCGTCCGGGTGAGAGCAGGCGCCTCGTCCGTTGACGGTGACGGCCGCGCGCCGGGCCACATCGAGTGCCTCGATCCCGCCGGATCCGTCGACGATCGCGGCGAGCGCCCGCGCGATGGAAGGCAGGCCGAGCTTGCACGGCCCGCACTGCCCCGCTGACTCTCCGGCCAGGTAGTTCGCGATGCGCGACACCTCGCCAAGCGGGCATGTGCCGTCACCGAGGGGCAGCACGATGCCCGCACCGAAAGTGCCGCCGGCCGCGGCCATCCCTTCCCGGCCGACCGGGACCTGATAGGCGGCCTCGGCGTCCAGCCACATGCCGTGGTAGCCGCCGACGAGCACTCCGTCGCCCGCGGGTGCCTGGCAGATGTCAAGCACCGCGCCAAGCGGCACACCGGTCGGGCACTCGACCACCGCGGGATGCTTGGCGGACCCGCCAACGCTGAGCAGAACGGTTCCCGGTTCCTCCGGAACACCTACCGACGCGAACCGGTCCGAGCCGAGCAGGGCGAGCACCGCGACCTGCGCGAACGTCGAAGCATTCGACAGCATCGTGGGCAGGTCGCCGACCCCGCGCTCGGCGGCCAGCGTCTTGCGGCCGGGCGGGACCGGCTTCTTGCCGTTGATCCCGCGGACCAGGGCGCCGGACTCGCCTGAGATAAACCGCTCCGGCTGCTGGACGACGCGGACCATTTTCCGCAGCCCCGGTTCCGCGGCGATCGCCGCCTCGATCGACCGGTTGGCGAGTTCGTTGCTCGTCACGCCGATGATGATCTCCTCGGCGTCGATCGCCTCGGCGACAAGCGCCGCGCCGCTCAGGATCAGGTATGGCGACCTGACCATGAGCATCTTGTCTTTGAACGAGCCGGGCTCGCCCTCGGTTGCATTGACCACGACGATCGTCGGCTGGTCGGTCTTCTTCGCCGTGTCGACGACCGCCTGGAGCTTGCGGGCGAACGGGAAGGCAGCGCCGCCCTGGCCGCGCAGGTCGACCTGGGAGGCCATCGCGATGAGCTCGTCGGCCGACATCCTCGGCAGCGGCCCGAAGATCTCGTTGTGCGCCTCGAGGTCAATCCGAGTCATCCGGTCCAGGCCGGCCGTCATCCGGGCGGCACCGATCCGCATGATCGTCGGCACGTCGAGTTCGGCAGCGGAACCCAGGCTCATCGCAGGTCTTCACCACCGCGGAAACGACCAGTGGGACCGCGGTACCCGGGCATTCCTGGCCCCGGCTCGCGGAACCTGAAGCCGGGATCTGGCTCGGCCACCCCGCCTTCCCACGGCGGCTGCCCGAACTCCGGCTGGCCGTACTCCGGCTGGCCGTAGTCCAACTGGCCGTAATCCGGCTGGCCGTACTCCGGCTGCCCGTAGTCCAACTGGCCGTAATCCGGCTGGCCGGACTCAGGGCCCCCGGTTCCCGCCGAGCCGCCCCAGCCAACCCCGCCGTCCCAGCCCGTAGTGTTGGCCCACCCGGGGGTGTCGGCCCAGCCCGTGGCGTCGGCCCAGCCGGAAGACCCGTCCCAGCCCGGTGCCTCGGGCCAGCCCGGCGCCGTCGGCCGACCCTGCCCGTGGGCATTCCGGCCGGCTGGCCGGCCGTTGCCCGGACGGACACCCTGCTGACCATCGCGGGGCCGGCCATCGCGGGCCTGGCTATCGCGGACTCCGGGGGGCGCGGGTGAGCCGCGCCGAGGCCGCTGGCCACCCGCGCTAGGCATCGGCCCGGAGGCCGCCCGTGGCATCGGCCCGCTCTGGGCGCGGGGCATGGGCCCGGTTGCTGCCCGCGGCATGGGACCGGTATTGGCCCGTGGCGTGGGACCGCCGTTCACGCGCGGCATGGGGCCGCTGTTGGCCCGTGGGAGGGGGCCGCCGTTCACCCGCGGCATGGGGCCGCTGTTCGCCCGTGGGAGGGGGCCGCTGTTCACCCGCGGCATTGGTCCTGTCCCCCTGCCGATGGCGGGGTTGCCTGGCACTCGGGGCATCGGCCCGGAGGCCGCTCCCGGCCTTGGGGCCGCCCCATGTCCTGGCACCGGCCCTCCCGGCACCCGCGGCATCGGGCCGGTCCTCGCCCGCGGTAGCGGGCCGCTGTTCGCGCGCGGCAGCGGACCGGTGTTCACCCGCGGTAGCGGACCGGAGTTCGCGCGCGGCAGCGCCCCGGCGTTCGCCCGCGGCAGCGGGCCGGTGCTGCTTTCCCTGGGGGCTCCCAGGTACCTGGGCGGGCCCTCGTATCCCGGTTCGTAGAACGGCTGGCGATCGTCGTCGAGCTCGTACGGCCCGGGCGGCGGCGGCAGCGCCGCGTACGCCGGCGTCGGTACCGCCATCGGGCTCGCGGTCCACCCATCGGTCGGGGCACCGAGGATAGCGTGCGGCGCCGATGGTTCGAGGACTGACGCCGACGTGGCGGCGCGCACGATGCCGAGCTGCGCGAACATGGCGGCCGCGCGCATCGGGGCGGAACCGGAATTCGCCGATTCCGGCACCGGCGGCGCGCTAAGGGATTCCTTGGGGCGCAGCGAGTTGGCCAGTATCCGCACCGCGAGCCCGAGCGCCACCAGGGCGACGACGAATCCATAGCTCCAGTCCACGTAGGGCTTGCCGGGACGGCCCGCGAGCAGGCCATGCCAGACGCCGAACACGAAGGCTACGTAGGCCGTGTAGTGGATCGCCCGCCAGCGCCAGGCCGCGCCATGCGCGGTGAACCGCTTTCGCAGAATCCCCGTTATTACAAGAAGCAACACGAGATCTGAGGCGATGGTGCCAAGGCCTATGTAGAAGGTGCGGAACGGCGACAGGAACGGCACGAAAGCGTCCAGCACGTGCACGCGCTGGGCCAGGATCTCGGTGACGATGTGGATGATGAGGAAGGCTACGGCGCCGAAGGAAGCTGCGCGATGAGCCGATTGAACAAAGATCCGGTGACCCGGTTGCAGGATCATGCGGTCCGTGGCGATCAGCCCGAGCGACACGGACGCGCACAACCCGATCAGCGCGAAAACGCCGGCGTAAAAAAGCATGAAGCGCTGGGTAGCCGCGTCGATGACGTGCCCTGTGCTGGTCAGCGCGAGGAACGCGACGATGGCCACCACGGCAGCGATGGCGATGCCGTAGATCTTGGTCGCGTGCTCGGCGGTTGGGCCGCCAGAGATCGGGCGGGCTTGCTCACGGCCGCGGGGACGGCTGCGAGTCGATGCCACGGGCTACCTCCTCCAGAGTCGCTAAGAAGCAATTCTGTGTAGTTCGTAACTCCGGCGCGTGCCCGCCACCGCGTCGGCCACCTGCCTGCCAGGCGTCCGACTATATCAGCGCCGATAACCGTTAGGACACGAAACGATATACATTGTCCATCGCTTGGCCTGTTTTCGAATTTTATTCGGTACCAGCGGCGCAGCTACTCCGTCACGCCGCGCTACCGTGACTCCTTTATACCGTGAGCGGCAGGCCGATATCTGTCGAATTGCGAACCGCAGTGCTTACGTCCTGATAAACCGGACATCCATTATGAAACAGGCAGATAGCTCCGGTCGCCGATATCGGCAGACGGCGCAGCGCGGTCGGCGCTCTGGCTCCCTCAGGACAGTTCGACCGCCACCAGCTCGGCGATCTGCGCGGTGTTGAGCGCGGCCCCCTTGCGGAGGTTGTCGCCGCAGACGAAGAAGTCGATGGCGTTGGGGTCGTCGAGAGACTCGCGCACCCGGCCAACCCAAGTCGGGTCGGTGCCAACCACGTCCGCCGGCGTCGGGAAGTCCCCGCGCTCCGGCTGGTCACACAGCACGACGCCTGGCGCGGCACGCAGCGTCTGCCAGGCGGCCTCCCGGCCGACCGGACGGGAGAACACGGCGTGCACCGCGACGGAGTGAGTGGTGACGACGGGGACCCGCACGCAGGTCGCGGAGACCCGCAGCGACGGCAGCCCCAGGATCTTGCGCGCCTCATTACGGATCTTGAGCTCCTCGGACGTCCAGCCCTCGTCCTTGAGCGACCCGGCCCACGGCACGACGTTCAGCGCGAGCGGGGCGGGGAATGGCCCGAGGTCGCCGACGACGCCGCGCAGGTCCCCGGCCCGCTGACCAAGCGACCTCGTTCCGGAGACCTTGTCCAGCTGCGCGTACAGCGTGTCGATGCCAGCCTGCCCGGCACCCGACGCCGCCTGGTAGGAGGCGACGACAAGCTCCTCGAGGCCGAAGTCCGCGTGCAGCGCACCAACCGCGACGATCAGCGACAACGTCGTGCAGTTCGGGTTCGCGATGACACCCTTCGGCCGCCTGGCCGCGTCCTGCGGGTTGACTTCCGGCACGACGAGAGGCACGTCCGGGTCCATCCGGAACGCGCCCGAGTTGTCCACCGCGACCGCGCCGCGGGCCGCGGCGACCGGCACCCAGGCGGCCGACACCTCGTCGGGCACGTCGAACATCGCCACGTCCACGCCGTCGAAGGCGTCCTCGGAGAGCGCGACGACCTCGGTTTTCTCACCACGAACCGCCAGGCGCCGCCCGGCGGACCGCGGTGAGGCGATCAGCCGGATCTCTCCCCAGACGTCCTCGCGGGTGGAAAGCAGGTCGAGCATGACAGTGCCGACCGCGCCGGTCGCGCCGACTACGGCGAGCGTGGGGCGACCGCTCATCGGCCCGACCCCCCGTACACGACGGCCTCGACCTCGTCCGCTTCCAGGTCGAACGCCTTGTGGGTGGCGTTCACCGCGGTGTCCACGTCGGCTTGGCTCACCACGACCGAGATCCGGATTTCTGACGTCGTGATCATCTGGATGTTCACGCCCGCCTCGGCGAGCGCGGCGAAGAACTTCGCGCTGACTCCCGGGTGCGAGCGCATGCCCGCCCCGATCAGCGAGACCTTGCCGATCCGGTCATTGTAGAGCAGCTCCTGGAAGCCGGACTTCTCCTGGGCGGCGCGCAGCAGGTCCAGCGCCCGCTGCCCCTCCGTGCCTGGCAGCGTGAACGAGATGTCGGTGCGGCCCGTCGCGACGGCGGACACGTTCTGCACGATCATGTCGATGTTGATGCCCGACTCGGCGATGATGCCGAAGATCCGGGCGGCCTCACCCACCCGGTCGGGCACGCCGACCACGGTGATCTTGCCCTCGCTCCGATCGTGTGCGACCCCGGAGATTATGGCCTGTTCCATGCCGGCTTCCTCCGACTCGTCCTCAGCGTGGCCGCTGACCCAGGTACCTGTCTTGTCGCTGAATGAGGACCGCACGTGGATCGGCAGCCCGTACCGGCGCGCGTACTCCACGCAGCGCGGCATCAGGACTTTCGCACCGCACGCGGCCATCTCGAGCATTTCCTCGTAGGTGATCCTGGGAATCCGGCGCGCGCTCTGCACGACCCGCGGATCCTCCGTGAACACCCCGTCCACGTCGGTGTAAATTTCGCAGACGTCCGCGCGCAGGGCCGCGGCGACCGCGACCGCCGTGGTGTCCGACCCGCCGCGCCCCAACGTAGTGATGTCCTTAGTGGTCTGTGAGACGCCCTGAAAGCCCGCCACGATCGGGATCGCACCCTCGGAAAGCGCGCTCAGAATCCGCCCCGGCGTCACGTCGATGATCCTGGCGCGGCCGTGCACCGCGTCGGTGATCACGCCGGCCTGAGATCCCGTGAACGACCGCGCCTCCATACCCAGGCTGGCGATCGCCATCGCGAGCAGCGCCATCGAGATACGCTCGCCCGCGGTCAGCAGCATGTCCAGCTCGCGCCCAGGGGGCTGGGGGCTGACCCGGTTGGCCAGGTCGATGAGCTCGTCGGTCGTGTCGCCCATCGCGGAGACGACCACGACTACCTGGTCACCGGCTTGGCGAGTGGCCACGATACGGCGCGCTACGCGCTTAATGCCATCCGCGTCGGCTACTGAGGAACCACCGTACTTCTGCACGACAAGGGCCACCGGACGCGCCGCTCCTCCCGGGATCTCTCGCGGACGCTTGAGTGTATCCGTGCCCCGGCCGGAGGCCCAATTCATATATATCCGCAGGCAGGTGAATAATCACACGTCAAGAAGGCGACGGCCCTCGAAGGCGCGGCCCAGCGTAACCTCGTCCGCGTACTCCAGATCGCCGCCCACTGGCAGTCCGCTCGCGGGCCTGGTCACGCGCAGCCCGATCGGCTTGACCAGCCGGGCCAGATAGGTGGCGGTCGCCTCGCCTTCGAGGTTCGGGTCCGTCGCGAGGATCAGCTCGGTGACGGTTCCGTCCGCCAGCCTCGCCATCAGCTCCCGGATGCGCAGGTCGTCGGGGCCGATCCCGTCTATCGGGCTGATCGCCCCGCCGAGCACGTGGTACCGACCGCGGAACTCCCGGATCTTCTCCACGGCCGCGACGTCCTTGGGCTCTTCGACGACGCATATGACGGAAGGGTCGCGCCTGGTGTCCAAGCAGATGCGGCACTGTTCCGCCTCGGCTACGTTCCCGCAGGTCTTGCAGAACCGCACCCGCTCGGTCACCTCGATCAGCGCAGCCGCCAGCCGACGCACGTCGTCCGCGTCCGCGGCGAGCAAGTGAAACGCGATTCGCTGCGCGCCCTTCGGCCCTACGCCGGGCAGCCGACCGAGCTCGTCGATGAGCTGCTGGATGACGCCTTCATACATGCCTTGCCGTCAGCCTTCTTCGTCCTCGTCATCATCGTCGAGGTCGTCGTCGTCGTAGTCATCCTCATAGTCGTCGTCGAGATCTTCGGCGTGACCGACCGCAGCACCTTGTATGCCGAGACCGCCCAGGTCGAGCCCGGGAACGCCGCCGCTGAGCGCGCCGAGCTGCTGCTGCTGAAGCTCGTTGGCCGCACGGCTAGCATCCCGCACCGCAGCGAGCACGAGGTCGGCGATCGTCGCCGCGCTCTCCGCGGGATCCGCCGTGTCGATCACGCTTGGTTCGATCGTCAAGTCGAGCAGTTCGCCGGCACCGCTGACGACCGCCTTGACAGCACCGCCGCCGGCCGTCCCCGTCACCTCCGTGTCAGCGAGCTCCTGCTGGGCACTCATCAGTTGCGCCTGCATGTTTTGCGCAGCCTGGAAAAGCTGCTGCATGTCAAAGCCGCCAGGTTCCACGTCAGCCTCCTTTATAAGCAAGCCTATTGCCCCCGTAGGGCCTGTTAACCTCGTTAACCGCGCTCGGATCAGTCCTCGTACTCGCCGATTATCTGGCCCCCGAGCTCACGCTGGACCAGCGCCATGCCGGTCAGTTCGGCCGAAGCCGGCTCATCCACATTCTCGTCGTCGGGATCGAAGTCATCGTCGGAAGGAAAGGGGACGTCCGGATGCGCGTTCCTGGAAGTTCCCGTCGGGCGGCTTCCGGCCGAACCCGCGGAATCCCCCGGGTTCGCTGAGTTCCCCGCAGATCTGCTAGCTCGCCTGTCGGCCGCGGCTTCGGTCGCCGGGACCGCGGGACCGGCGCTCTCGGCAGCGGATTCGGCGTCGGCGGCTCGCGGCGCTTGCGCTGGCTGAGCCGGCCGCGCGGGCGGTGCCGATGGCACCGGCTCAGACGGCGCCGATGGTCCGGGCCGGCGCCGCTCCCCGGGCGCGGGGTCCCCGCCCGAGATGGCACGGATCACGACGTTCACGCCGAACCGCGTGTGCAGCGTCTGCTTGAGCACGTCCTCATGCCTGCTGCCCGCGAACCCCTTCACGTTGCCCGGCCGGGGGAACCGGAGCGTCAGAACGCCTTCGTCAAGCGATACCACGTTCGACTCGTTCAGCAGGACCCAGCTGACCCTGTGTCCCCCCGTCTTCAGGTTCTCGAGCACCTCATGCCAGGACTGGCGGAGAACATCACCGGTCAGCGCACCGCGCGGAGCCGTGGCGGCAGCCGCGGACGGGGACGCTGACCCGGACGCCGCGACGGAGTCGGGAGCGGTGGGCGTCTCGGACACGGCTTCCGCCGGGGCTTGGCTGACGGGCCGATCCGTGGCGGCGGCTCGGGGGAGCCCTTCGGCGGGTCGCTCCGGCTCGGGAGCGGGGCGACCGGGGGGAGTCGGCGCGGTTCGTTCAGAATAAGAATGGGTTGCAGCATCCGCTTCGAGTCGCTCTAGCCTGGCGAGAACCGAACTCTCGCCGGTCGCCGTCGCGGGCAGCAGCACCTGCGCGCACATCAGCTCGAGCAGCAGCCGGGGCGATGTGGCGCCGCGCATCTGGTCGAGCGCGGCGCTGATGATCTCGGCTGCGCGCGTCAGCGCGGCCAGCCCGGACCGGTTGGCCTGCGCGGCCATGATGTCCGCGCGGTCGGGAGGCACGTCGAGCAGCCCGGTCTCCATCGCATCGGGCACCGAGGCGAGCACGATGAGGTCGCGGAACCGGTCCAGCATGTCGGTCGCGAACCGGCGCGGCTCATGCCCGCCCTCGATCACCTTGTTCACGGCGCGGAACACTGCCGCCCCGTCGGCCGCCGCGAATGCGTCAACGATCTCGTCGAGCAGGCTGGCATCGGTGTAGCCGAGCAGGGAGACGGCCCGGTCGTAGCGGATTCCGTCGGCATCGGACCCGGCGAGCAACTGGTCGAGGATGGACAGCGAATCACGCGCCGACCCTCCGCCCGCCCGGACCACGAGCGGCAGCACGGCCTGCTCGAACGACACGCCCTCGGAGTCGAGCACGTCCTCGAGCAACTCGCGCATGACCGAGGGCGGCATGAGCCGGAACGGGTAATGGTGAGTGCGGGACCTGATCGTCGGGATGACCTTCTCGGGCTCCGTCGTGGCGAAGATGAACTTCAGGTGCGGCGGCGGCTCCTCGACGAGCTTGAGCAGGGCGTTGAAGCCCTGCTGGGTGACCATGTGCGCCTCGTCGATGATGTAGATCTTGAAGCGGCCGGCCACCGGGGCGTAAAAAGCGCGTTCGCGCAGGTCGCGGGCGTCGTCGACGCCACCGTGCGAAGCCGCGTCGATCTCGATCACGTCGATGCTGCCAGGACCGGACGGAGCTAGCGCGACACACGAGTCACAGACCCCGCAGGGGTCGGGCGTGGGCCCGTTCACGCAGTTCAGGCTGCGTGCCAGGATCCGCGCGCTCGACGTTTTACCGCAGCCGCGCGGGCCGCTGAACAGGTAGGCGTGGTTGATCCGGCCGCTGCGCAGCGCCTGCCGGAGCGGCGCGGTGACATGGTCCTGGCCGCGGACTTCCGCGAATGTGGCCGGGCGGTACTTGCGGTACAGAGCCAGGCCTTGAGCGGTCCGGGTTACTTCGGAATCTTCCGCCATGACCTCATCCTCGCCGGCCAGGTCGCTCATCCACGCTGGTTTGGGCTCGTCGCACCGGATCAGGAGCGCTTCCGCGCCGCCCGCGGTCGCACCCGGAACAGAAAAGGACCCCCCGCGCACCCGTCAGAGCCCGCGTACCCTTGCTGCCTTCCGGCCCTGGGGGGGTTGGCGAGGTAAACGCCGCGCGGGGAGTCGAACCCAAAGTCTAGTCACCTCCCGCACCACTCAAGCCAGCCAACCCCCGACACCGTCCTTGGGACCAAACCTGCTTCCCGGGCGCCCGGCGCCCGTGGCCTGGGCCCACGCCCGCCCGTCAAGCCGTCGGCGGGGCGCGCGCCTCACCCGTCACAACAGCACCCCCCGTTGTCTTTGCATACTCTCTGACTAGGTAAATCACCCATATCGGGCACCAAAGTGGTCACGGAGTGCGTGAAGTCGGCCGTCAGCCGACTCGGAGCCCGCGCGCCGGACTCCGCCGGGTCTGGCGACCAGCACCCCAACTGCTCCACGGTCTCCGGTAAGCTTCCGGACGGAGGATTCGCCTAGTGGCCTAGGGCGCACGCTTGGAAAGCGTGTTGGTGGCAACGCCTCGCGAGTTCGAATCTCGCATCCTCCGCCACGCCGTCCTAACCGTCGGCCGCGACCCCTTCGGCGACGTCGATGTAACGCATGGAATCCTTCTGATCCGTCGCTACCGACCGTTCTCCATTGTTCACGGACTATTTCGCACAGGACCTTTTTGCCCGTCCGGCTGCCCCTAGCATCAGCTATGAGTCATCTCTGCTTTACCGTTGCTTACCTTCAGAAGGCGGGATACAGATGGCACGCATGCGGCGATCGGCCCTGACTATCAGCATCGTTGGCTTGTTGTCCCTGTTCACCGTGCTAAGCGGTGCCGCTTCGGCCGCCAGCGGCCACGCCAGCGGTGGAGTCAAGGGGGACCCGCAGCCGGAACTGAAGCCATTCAAGATCGGCACGTCGAATTACGCGGGCGGAACAGCCGCCCTTGAGCCGAACGGCACCCTGGTAGTCGCGCGCGGCATCACTAGCGGCAGCGGCAAAATCGACGTCTGCGTGCTCGCCCGTGGTTCCAGCAAATGCTCGGATACGGTCACGCTGAGCCCGCTCAGCTCCGACGACCTCTTCGGCGTGCCCGAGGTGTTCATCCCCTCGGCTAACCACGTCGTCGTCCTGATGGATGCCTGCTGTGATAACAACCCGGCCGGATCGGACCTGCTCTTCTCGTCCACCGATGGCGGAAGAACGTTCAGCGCGCCAGTGCGCATCGGCACACTCGGTGTTTCCGCCGCGGCGCTTGTAGGCCACGATGTCGTGTTCACGTCCGGTGATGACAACAACGGCGCCGAGGTCGAGAGCGTCCCTGTCAACGCCAGCGGGCCGCCGAGCGCGACCGCGGTCGCTACCACAGCGACGGCGTACGACGTCGGCGTGGGCAGCTACAGGGGCGGTGCGCTGATCGCGTCCGACTACGACGGCACGGATTACACCACATACGTCGCGTACGCGCCATCAGGTAAGAACTTCGACGCGTCCGGCTCGTACCACCGCGTCGCCGCCATTAACCACGAGCAGCTCATAGCCATGTCCGGTGACGCGCTGCTGACGATGCGGACCACCGGCAGCAACGCCCTGGTCCTGAGGATCTTCAACGGCACGACCTTCGGCCCGGCGCACGTGGTCCCTGGAACCTCGGGCGGCGGGCCGGAATGGTTCGCTGTGGACCAGGACCCCAGCGGCAGGGTGCACGTCTTCAGCGAGCGAGCGTTCTCCCCCGTCTCGTACGACTTGTACGAGGTGTCGACCGCGACCGGCGCCTCCTGGACCAACCCCGTGGACCTCGGGGACGCGATCCAGAACAACACCTTCAGCGCCGCTCTTGACTCCAGGGGTAGCGGACTCGTCGTAGGCACCGGAGCCGACGTCCCGGCATGGGGGTATCCCGTGCTGGCGACGCAGGGTGCGTCGTTCAGCCTGAAGCACTCGACGATCACGAAGGGGCGCACCACGATCGGCAGCGGCAAGGGAAGCCCGGCGGCGAAGGGCCGCGAGGTCGAACTTCAGATAGAGCGGGCCAGGCTGTGGTACACCATCGCGACCACGCACGAGGGCGCCGGCGGGACGTTCAGCTTCACGATCAAGGGCACCTCGGCCGGTACGTACGACTACCGGGCAGTCGTTGTCGACGTGGCGGGATACATACAGTACGGCTACTCCGCGGCACGGTCCCTCAAGGTGACGAGCTAGTCAGGGCACTCGGTGTGAGCCCGGTCAGGGCCGGGACCTCGGCGACTTCGACATCACGGTAGGCGGCCTCGAAGACGATCTTCTCGATGCCGCCCAGGAGCGCTCGCATCGAGTCCAGGGACAGATAAGCGGTGTCGCCGATCAGGGTGATGCGGCAGGTGTCCGCGCCTGGCACCGCCGCCAGGTACATCTTGCACAACTGCCCGTCCCACGTGCGCTCTGGGAGTATCACCGTGTCCGCAAGCAGCTTGCGCGCGTCGGCTTCGGATACCAGCAGGTCGTCGCCGGCGGCGTCGCTGGCGTCGCTGGCGTCGCTGGCGAAGGCGCTGAGGTCGTTGTAGAGCAGGGTCAGATCGAAGCTCACGCCGCGTTCGGCGGCCACCAGCGCTATGAGTTCCTCGATGGCCGCCGGGTCGTAGTGCCCGGAAAAGTACGCGATCGTCGCGGCCCGGTGGGTCGCCCGGACGGCGTCGGCGATCGTGCCGCCGGGAAGGCGGATCGCGAACAAGCCGTCCTGAGACGCCTGGCCCAGCATGGCACGGATGTCCTCGTCGTAGCGATTGCCCACGACAAGCACCAGCACGCAGGCGGGCTGCCCGCTCAGCGCGGTCAGCGCGAGAGCGGTCGCGGCCAGCACCGTGCTCCCTACGGAGACCTGGCAGTCAGCGGCCAGGCGGGCCGCGGTGCGAGCGAGCGCGCGAGATTCCATCCGCAGCCCGCGAAACCTGGGCTGCCCGGCCGCTACGGCACCGGTGAACGTGGACGGGGGAATCCATTCCAGGTGCTTGCGCCAGTGCCGGATGGCCGCCCGGGTCCGGCGGGTGCCGCGCTCCGACAGTTCACGGCTTGCCTGGTCGCTCGGCTGCCAGCGTGGCTCCGGCTCATTGTCCGGTCCGTGCGCCTCTTTTCGCGCCTCATCGCGGGCACGGAGCAGGCCGAGGAAGTCATCGATCAGGGCCTTGACGCCGCCTCCGTCCGCCACCAGGTGCGAGATCGCGAAGGCGAGGTGGCGGGTTGACTGGCCCGAACAGACCAGGCCGAAGCGGACGCCCCATTCGGCTTCGTGATCGAAGGGCCGCTCCGCCAGTTCAGCGGCGAGCGCCTCGGCGCTGGCGCGGCTGGCCGCCGGCGGGCCCTGCCGCACCCGCAGTGTGAAGGTTCCTGAGCGCACGACCCGCTGGATCAGACCGTCCTGGGTATCGAGGAAGTACGCGTGCAGCGACTGGTTGCGTTCGACCAGGCGGCGCAACGCGGCGACGACCGTGGCCTGATCGGCGCGACCCGCGTCATCGATCAGGTCGACCACGATGGCGATGTTGAAATTCCGGACCTCCGCGTCGGCGTATCGCCGTATCTTGTGCCGCCAGAAGTCTTGCTGGCCCCAGGTCATGGGGAACGTACCGGCAGCGTCAGCTCGGAACCCCACCGCTAGCTGATCCATATCCGGTCACCGCCACTCACACCCCTGCTTTCCCCATGGTAAGCGGCCGACCGCCGCCCGCGAAGACGGAAAAGGCGGCGACAGGCGCCGACGTCAGCCCGGGGCAAACCAGGACCCCCGGCGCGGGTGAGGCGCGTAACGACCAGGCGCGAGACGCTCTGCGGGTGAGCGAGGTCGTTTTCGCGGTGGCCGTGCTCGCCGCCAGCGTGGTCGTGGTGGCGGCCCTGGCGTGGACATCGCGAAGGCTCCTCGGGCTCCCCGTGGGCACGGGGCGGGCGCTGATCGCCGGCCTGCTGGGCTTCGGCGCCGCGGAACTTGTCGGCCGGTCGCTACGCGCCTCGCAGCCCGGGCACCTCGCCGACTATCTGACCGTCGCGCTTGGCATCCCGCTCATCGTCGCGATGGTCTTCATCGTGGTGGCGGAGGCACTGGTGCCAAGCGGGACGGTGCCGCACCCGTTGGAGCTGGTCCAGGGCATCCGGCGAGCGGTCGCCCGCTCGCGGCGGTATTCGCAGATCACCAGGATCGCCGTGCGCCACGGGCTAGGCCCCTACCTGCGCGGGCGCCGTTTGCGGGCCGAGGACCCGGCGGCCGGACGGGCCGCGCTCGCCGTGTCGCTGCGGCGATCCCTCGAGGAAGGCGGGGTTACCTTCATCAAGCTGGGCCAACTGCTGTCCGCTCGCCGTGACCTGCTTCCCGAGGAGTTCACTTCCGAGCTTGCCCGGCTGCAGGACCGGGCCGAGCCCGCGCCCTGGGCCCAGATACAAGAGGTTATCGCCAGGTCTCTTGGAGCACCGACCACACAGCTCTTCACGGAACTGGAGCCCGAGCCAGCGGCGGCCGCGTCGATCGCCCAGGTGCACCGCGGCCGGCTGCGCCGCGCCGACGGGACGGCGGCCGACGTCGCGGTCAAGGTCCAGCGACCAGGCATCAGAGCGACCGTGGAACAAGACCTGGACATCCTGCTACGCCTCGCGGTCCGGCTCGAACACCGCACTCGCTGGGCACGCGCGGTCGGCGCGGTAGGCGTCGCTCGCGGGTTCGCCGCGGCAATCCGCGAGGAGCTGGACTTCCGGGTGGAGGCGCGCAACATGGCGGCCGTGGCCACCACCTGGCCGGGTCAGCAGCGTGCCATCGGCGGCAGCGTCCAGGTCACCTTCCCCAGAATGTACGAGCAGCTGTGCACCGAGCGCGTGCTCACCATCGAGTGGCTGGACGGGATCAACTTGCGGGCGGCAGGGCAGTGGATCGACGACCGCGGGCTGGACAGGGAGGCGCTGACCCGCGCGCTGCTGCGCAGCATGGTGTACCAGATCACCGAGGGCGGCGTGTTCCATGCCGATCCGCATCCCGGCAACGTCATGCTGCTCAGCGACGGCCGCCTGGCCTGGCTTGACTTCGGCTCGGTCGGCCGCCTCGACTCCCTGCAGCGGACCGCGTTGCAGGACCTGCTGGTCGCGCTGGGCCGCGGTGACCCCGCCGCGCTCCTTGACAGTCTGTTCGAGCTGGTGACCCGTTCCGACGAGGTAGACGAGCTCCGGCTCCAACGGGACCTCGGCCAGTTCATGGCCCGCCATCTAGCGGGGGGCGGCGCCGCGGCGGCCGACATGTTCCCCGACCTGTTCCGCCTCGCCGCGCGCTTTCAGCTGGCGATCCCCGCCGAGATCGCTACGGTGCTGCGGGCGCTTGGCACCCTCGAGGGCACGCTCACCCTCCTGACACCCGGCGTTGACCTAGCCGTGGAAACACGCGAGTACGCGGCCGCGCGCGTGACCGAGCAGGTGTCGCCGGGCGCCGTGCGGGAGACGGTGTCCGACGAGCTCACGTCGCTGATTCCGCTGCTGCGCCGGCTGCCCCGCCGTTTCGATCGAATCACGACGGCACTGGAACAGGGCAGGCTCGGCGTCAACGTTCGGCTGTTCGCGGACGAGCGCGACCGGCGGCTGGTCACCGGGCTTACCCATCAGTTCCTGCTGACGTTCCTCGGCGCCGCGGCCGGCATCACCAGCGCGCTGCTGCTTGGCGTTTCGGCCGGTCCGCAGATCGCCCCGAACGTCAGCCTCTGCCAGTTGATCGGCTACAACCTGCTCATCGTCACGGCGGTGCTCGTGCTCCGCGTGCTCTTCACCATCTTCAGGAGCCGGTGAGGATCTTCGACTTCTCGCGCTCGAATTCCTCCGATGTGATGACGCCGTGGTCGCGCAGCCCGGCGAGCTTGGTCAGCTCATCGGCAGCGCTCTGGGAACCCGCGGCATCCTGTACGTAGGCACGGAATTCCTCGTCCTGTTGGCGGGCCTGCTGGCGGCCCCGCTCGTGCATGCTGCTGCCGCGGATGATCAGGTACGCCAGCACGCCGATGAGCGGGATGAACAGCACGAACAGGAACCACATGGCCTTGGCGAAGCCGGACAGGTCGGGGCTGCGGAAAAGGTCGATAAGGACCATGATCAAGATCCAGAACCAGAGGACCCAGAGAAAGACCTCGACGATGGTCCAGAACACACTAAGCGCGGGGTAGGAAGAATCCGCGAGCGGCATCGAATGCTCCTAGGCAGAGGTGCGGATGTGACGCCGGATGGCGACACCGGGCGCGGCTTCGTTACCGGCCCGGCGCGCGATAACTCTCTTCGAGCGGGCAATCCGCGCGCATCGCCCAGCGCGGGTGATTGACGCGTGTTCCGCGCCGCAAAGTCGCTTGTACCGGATGAATCAGCTCAGTGCCCTAGCTGAACGGCCTTGACGATCAGCAGCAGCACCGAGATCACCAGGTACCCGCGCAGGGTGAGGACGGCCATCTTGGTGGCCGGCGACCACTGCACCGGCTTGAGCAGGGCAAGCGGCGGCATCCGCCAGCTCTCGCGTTCCGCCCGGGACATGCTGGTACGCGGGAGCGGCGGGCGTGCCGGGCGCCGGTTCCTGGTCAGCCAGAGCCACGCCGTGGCCAGGACGGCGCAGGCCGCTAGCACGATGGCCAGCCAGATCGCCACTTTGATCGCGTCAAGCCGGGAGAACAACGTGGTGATGACAAGCGTGCCCGAGAGCACGAGAAGCACGCCGATGATGAACGCGGCGACTATGTTCAGCCAGCGCGGGTTCATCCACGGGCCGAGCACCTCGCGATCATTGCACAGCAGCAGGAGAAACACGCTCGCGCTCGGCAGCAGGATGCCCGCCAGCGCCTGCACCGCGGTGGTGAGCAGGCCAAGCGGGGTGCCAGGGATGAGCACGATGGTCGCCGCGAGCACGATCATGCCGCAATAGAAGGCGTAGAACTGCCTGGCGTCCTTGAACGAGCGGTGCAGAGAGTGTCTGATGCCGAACACGTCGCCGAACGCGTAGCTGGTGGACAGGGTGACCGAGGCGGCTCCGATGATGGACGCGTCGAGCAGGACGACCGAGAATGCTGCGCCGTACCATCCGCCATGCGCTTCCAGCGCATGCGCCACGCCGAGCGCGTCGGTGAAGCTGCCGGCCAGATGGGTTCCTCGCACCGCGAAAACGGCGCTTATCAGAACCAGTGAAGCCCCGATCACCACAACGAACGCGCCCACCGTGGTGTCGGCCCGCTCGTACGGGATGAACCGCGGCGTGATCCGCTTGTCGATGACGTTCGACTGCTGGAAGAACAGCTGCCAGGGCGCCACGGTGGTGCCCACGATAGCGATGATGAGCAGCACCGAGGTTGAGCTGACCCCGCCTTGCACACCTGGCACGACGAAGTGGTAAGCGATGTCTCCCCAGTGCGGACCGGATGTCAGCCCGAGCGGGATCAAGATAAGACTCACCGCGATGAAGGCGAACAGCGCCTGTTCCCAGCGGCGGAAGCTGCCGCTCGCGGTGATCGCGACCAGGACGACGCCAGTGATCGGCACCGAGATGTACGGCGAGACGTGAAAGTACTGGAGCGCGAGCGAGACTCCGATGAACTCGGTGACGATGGTCAGGAAGTTCAGGATGAACAGGTCACCGACGCTGAACCAGCCCCAGAACCGCCCGAACCGCTCGTTGATGAGCCGCGCGTGCCCGACGCCGGTGACCGCGCCAAGCCGGACCACCATCTCCTGGTTGACGATCAGCACCGGGATAAGCAGCAGCAGCGTCCACAGCAGGCTGTAGCCGTAGTTCTGCCCGGCCTGCGCGTAGGTGGATACCCCGCCGGCGTCGTTGTCGCCGACCATCACGATCAGCCCGGGGCCCATGATCGCCAGGAAGGTGACCAGCTTGCGCCTGACGCCGCTGCCCGCCTCCTCGCCGACCCGGATCCGGCCGAGCGCGCCCTCGATGTCGCCCAGGTGGGCGTCGTCGAGCACGGCCGTCGCCGGCTTGACCAGCTGAGCGTGCTGAGGCTGAGCCTGCCGGGGCTGAGCCTGCAGGGGCTGAGCCTGCTGAGCCTGCAGGGGCTGAGACTGCAGGGGCTGAGCCTGAGGCGGTTGAGCCTGGTCAGGCGCGGGCGCCTTTTCATTCAGCGAGCTACCAGCGGCCGCCGACCCCCCGGCGGGGGAAGACGGCCGCAAGGGCTCCTCGGAGCCGCCGCCCGTCGTCACCTGGCGTCCCCATGGTGGGCGTCAGGCGGCTCCGCCGCCTCGCGGCGCCTCCAGTCGTCCGGCAACGTGACCTCCAAGATGTCGTCAACCGTGATCACGCCGAGCAGCCGCCGCTCGTCGTCGACCACGGGGATGGTCACCAGGTTGTAGTCGGTCATGAGCACGGCGACGTCCATCACATCGGTGTCCGCGCCGACCCGGACCGGATCCGTATCGCTCACGTCGATCAGCGCCTCGGCGGGGTCGGCCTGTATGAGCGCGACCAGCGTGGCCACGCCGCGGAGCCCGCCATCTGAGTCGACGGCATGCACGCTCGTCAGCGCCTCGGGTTGCAGAGTCGCCGACCCGCGTATCGCGTCCAGTGCCTCGGCCACCGTGCGCATGCTGGGCACCGCCACGAAGTCGACTCCCATCAGACCGCCGGCGCTCGTCTGGTTGAACCCGAGGAGCGTGAGCACCTTGGTCCGCTGCGGTGGCGGCAGCAGGTCGAGCACCGGCTGCCGGCGTGCCTGGGGCAGTTCGGCGACCGTGTCGGCGGCGTCATCGGCCCGCATCCTGCTGAGCACGGCCGCTATTTCCGCGTCGGTGCGAGCGCCGAGCAGCCGGGTCGCCAGGTCCTCGTCCAGTTCCTCGAAGACATCCGCCTCGAGTTCGGGGTCGTCATGGACCCGGCCGAGGATCTCGGTCTCCTCGCTTTTCGAGGCATCCTCCAGCAAATCCGCGATCTGGGCTGGCTTCAGCCTGCGCACCCGGGCGAACGGCCTACGGGCGAGCGCACTGCCCTCGTGACCGATCAGCGACTCGAAGTCATGCCAATCGCGGAAGGCGTGCGCGTCTTCCGCGGGCGCGCTTTTCTGATCCGGGCCGAGGAGGCCGAACAGCCGGCGCGGGCGACGCCTGGTGTCCACCCCGGAAAGCACCCACTCCGAGCCATCCCGGTACAGCTGCAAGTCCGCGGCCCGTACCAGCCGGGCGTCCTCCACGTCGATCAGCCGATGGCCGAGCACGTCCGCGCTGAGCAAAACCTCGCCCTCGCGCCGTTCGAACTGGCGCAGGTCCAGCTTGGCGGTCGTGAGCTTGAGGACATCGCCGTCAAAGGACGCGACCTGCTCGAGCGGGACGTAGACCTCGCGGCCCCCGCCGATGCCCACCACAATGCCGGTGACCAGCGGGTAGTCCGAGCCGCGGAGCCGGACGATCACGTCGGACAGCCGCCCGAGCGACTCCCCGCCGTTGTCCACCACGGGACGCTTGAGCAGCTCGGATAGGCGCAGCGTCGGCCCCCGCTCCGCCGTCGGCGACGGCGAGGCGGGCGAAGTACTGGTCATGGTGATGCCTCTTGTTCATCTAGCACTGCATTGACTGAGCGGATCGGGTACCTCACGATCCCTATGCTTCCCACACAGAGCCGACAGTTGCCATCCTGCTCGCGACAGCCGCCTCCCCGACGCTGCCGGCACGGCTTCACCATGCCACCGGTGGGTGAACGCAAGGTGACGGGACGTCCCCTATTTCCGGTCGCCTTCCTTGTGCTCACCGCCCTGCTCAGCGCCGGGCAGGCACAATGAGCGGGATGCGAGGGGCTCGTTAGGAAGTCGTATGCATAACCTGGTCGGTTAGGGGTGGTAAGAAGTCACCGGCACGTTTTCGGTACGAAAGGCACACATGGTGGCCAAGCCTATGCTTGCTGGCCTGCCCGACGAGGGTAGCGGCCAGCCAGCGTTCTGGTACACGGTGAAGCGGCGATTGCTCGGGCCGCCGTTGGTCAACGAGCAACTAGGCGAGCAGCGCCTGTCCAAGAAGCTGGCCCTCGGCGTTCTTTCTCCGGACGGCATCTCGTCCTCGGCATACGGCACCGAGGAAATCCTCATCGAGCTACTTCCCTTGTTCGGCATCAGCGCCTTCGCGGTGCTGCTGCCGATGACCGGGGTGATCCTGTTCGTCCTGACGCTCGTGGTGCTCTCTTACCGTGAGGTCGTCACCGTCTACACGCGGGCCGGCGGGTCCTACGTGGTGGCCCGGGACAACTTCGGCCCGCGCATCGCGCAGGTCGCCGCAGTGGCGCTGCTGATCGACTACGTCGTGACAGTCGGCGTCCAGATAGCCGCCGGAACGGCGGCCGTCGCCTCGGCGGCCCCGATAATCGGCCCCTATGACCGCGAAATCTCGATCGGCATCATCCTCTTGATGTGCTACGGCAACCTGCGCGGCATCAAGGAGGCGGGCAAGGTCTTCGCGGCGCCCACCTACCTGTTCTCCGGGGTAGTGATCGTGATGATCGGGCTCGGACTGGTCCGCGCTGGGCTCGGCAACCTGCCGATGCAGAACGTGTACGCCCTTCACGGGACCTACACAATCGGCTCAGGCACCGCGGGCGTGGCGGCCGCCATCGTGGTCTTCAGGCTGCTACGCGCGTTCGCCAACGGCGGCTCGTCGCTGACCGGCATCGAGGCGGTGTCGAACGCGGTCGGCGCGTTCAAGCCGCCGGAGGGGATCAATGCCCGCAAGGTGCTGGTGACCGAGGGCATCATCCTTGGCATTCTGGTCGCCGGGATCTCCTTGCTGGCCCGCCTCACGCACGCTGTGCCCTACACCAGCGGCTACCCGACCGTGATTTCCCAGGAGGCTAACCTGGTCTTCGGGCAGACCGGCCACTTCATGTTCTACGTGGTGCAGGCGGCCACCGCGCTGATCCTTTACACCGGCGGGAACACCAGCTTCAACGGATTCCCGTTCCTGACCAACTTCGTCGCGGAGGATTCCTTCCTGCCACGCTGGATGACAAAGCGCGGCCACCGGCTGGTCTTCTCTAACGGGATCATCGTGTTGACCGTGGCGTCAGTGACTCTGATCGCCGTCTTCGGGTCCAACGTCAACAACCTTGTCCCCTTCTACGCCATCGGCGTCTTCACCGCTTTCTCCATGGCCGGGTTCGGCATGGCGAGATACCACCACACGCACAGGGAACCCGGCTGGCGGCGCAGGCTGGTGATCAACTTCTCGGCCGGCGTGCTCACCTCGATCGTCGTCGTGATCTTCGCGATAGTGAAGTTCACCGAAGGCGCCTGGCTCATCGTCATCATCTTCCCCGTTCTGGTGTACGCGCTGATCAGGCTCAACCGTGAGTACCGGTCGGAGGCGGAGGTCCTGCAGCGCATCGAGGGCCGGGTAGCGGCCGGGCAGGCGCCGAGCCAGCCGAACTTCACCCGCCGGGTAGTGGTGGTGTTCGTCGATGACTTCGACCTCGCCACGATCGCGGCCCTCAGGTACGCCAGGAACCTTCGCCCCACCTCGATACGGGCCGTGCACTTCGCCATCGACAGCGCACGGTCGAACCGGCTGCAGGCTGCCTGGCAGCCGGAGCGGGGCGTACCGCTAGAGATCGTCGACTGCCCGGACCGCCGGCTCACCAGGGCCGCCGCCGAACTGGTCTACAAGGAAGCGGCCGTGCCAGGCACGCAGGTGACCGCGATCCTGCCGCGTCGCAGCTACTCTCCGGTCATTAGCAGGCTGCTGCACGACAGGACCGCTGACAAGATCGCCGGCGTCGTCAGCCGGCTGCCGAACGCGGCCGCGACGATCATCCCGTTCGACGTTCAGAACAGGGTCAGGGTTCTGCAGGAACACCAGGCCGCCAGAGCCCCGAAGGTCGCGGCCGTGCCGAGCACGACCCCGAGCACGGCCCCGAGCACGGCCACGAGCACGGCCCCGAGGCCGGCCACAGACGGCGAGACGGCCGGGGCACAACCGGCCGCGGCTGTCCCCGCGGACGCCGACGCCGACGCCGCACTGGGCGACGTCGCCAGGGATGTGGCGGCGGCGACCCCAGCCGAAAAGTCAAAGCTGCCCGGGGCCGGCGGCTACCTTCGGCCAACTCCCCCGGCTGACGTGAATCCGATCGGGTCGCTGCATCAGCCGGGCCGGGCGGTCGTCGAGGGACGAGTCCGCGTCGTGGAGATCCGGCCGGTGGAGCGCAACTCGGTTCTCGTCGCCGAGATATCCGATGCCACCGGCGACCTGGCCGCGATGTTCTACGGGCGCCAGGAGATCCCGGGCATGATATGTGGCGCCAGGGTGCGCTTCCGTGGCGCGGTCGGTATCAAGGACGGTAAGCCAGTGATGGTCAACCCGGCCTACGAGCTCATCATGCCGGGTCAGACCGGGGGAAAGAACCGCAAGTCCGCGCCCGACGAGGTCTGACACGAGAGCCGAGCCGAGAGCTGAGGAGGGCAGGCGGTATGAGCAGGCGAGACGGGTACGGTCCCGACGACATGGGTGACGACGCGCAGGAAACCGAAGTCTCCGAGTACGAGCAGTACATCGAGGATCCGCCCGAGGACCTGGTGATCGCCGAGGACGACGACAACGATGCTGAGCAGGCCACCGACTGGGCCGCCCGGCACCCGCGGTCAGCGACGAGCGCCCCGGTGCCCGACGACAAGTCGGCAGAAGAGTCGGCGTTGCGCGAGTTCCGCGAGAAGTAATCCGCCGGGACGCACACCCCTGGACGCTCACCCCTGGACGCCAACGCGAGGACCGCGCCGAGGTCTTGCGGATCGCTCGATTCCTAGTTAGTAATAAACCAGGAGAGGGCGAGGGTCAGCGGAGGCGCGCGTGAGCACGTATGACATGTACACGACACCCGTCGAGCACGGCACCTGGGACGTGCCCGCGTCCGGGGCAGCCAGGTTCTCCTGGGAGTACGACGACGGACGGCAGCGGCTCGTCGACCTGTACCAGCGCGGCAAGGACAAGCAGTGGGACGCGGCCAAGCGGATCGACTGGGATCAGCCCGTTGGCGTCGGTAACGTCACCGAGTCCGGCGACGAGTTTTGTCCGATCTACGGGTCACGGCAGTGGGACAAGCTGAACCGCGCCGAGCGTGACGAACTAGGCCACCACCTGTCGGCCTGGCTGTTCAGCCAGTTCCTGCACGGGGAGCAGGGCGCGCTGACCGTGGCGGCGCGGATCGTCGAGTCCGTGCCCGACATGGACTCGAAGTTCTACGCCGCGACGCAAGTCATGGACGAGGCACGGCACGTCGAGCTGTTCTCCCGGTTCGTGAAGGAGAAGATCGGCCTGTTCTACCCGATCAACCCAGACCTGGCGAAACTGCTCGCCGACGCGCTCGCCGACTCCCGGTGGGACATGCCCTACCTGGGCATGCAGGTACTCATCGAGGGGCTGGCGCTCGCCGCGTTCGGCGTGCACCGCGACATCGCCAACAACCCGCTGGTCAAGCAACTCCTGGCGTACGTCATGCAAGACGAGGCGCGGCACGTCGCGTTCGGCCGGCTGGCCCTGCGCGACTACTACGCGCAGCTCACCTCCGCCGAGCGAGCCGACCGCGAGGAATTCGTGGTCGAGGGTTGCTACCTGATGCGCAACCGGTTCATCGCTAAGGAGGTCTGGGAGCGGCTCGGCTACGACGTGGCGGAGTGCGTGGAGTTCAGCGAGCAGTCCGCCAGTCAGCAGGCGTTCCGGCAGCTGCTGTTCACCCGGATCGTGCCCTGTGTGAAGGACATCGGGCTGTGGGGCAAGAAGGTGCGGCATGCCTACGCCGACCTGGGCGTGCTGACCGCGGCCGACACCGACCTGGACGCGCTGATGCGCGATGACGAGGACGTTGCCGACCGGATGGAGCGCGAGCACGCGGCCGAGCTCGCCGCCCGCAAGGAAGAGGTAGCAGCCGCCATCGCATCCGGCGGCGCGGACTAGCACCCGCCTACCATCGCGACGTGCGTCCGTACCTGGGCTTCCAGATCCCCCGGTAGATCAGTCGCGCGGGCGCCGGCAGCGTGCCGATCGCGGCCGCGGCCTCATCCGGGTCCGCTCCGTCCGCTATCCAGGCGAACATCTCCCCGGCGTCGGATAGCCCGCTGCGCCTGGCGATCTTCATGCCCGCGCCGCGCCACTCCGGCGCGGTGCGGGCCACCCCGATCAGCGGCAGTCCGTCGCGCTCCTCGTGCGCCAGGTGCCCGCCAAGGGAGGTGGCCAGGGCGTCGGCCGCGGCGGCGACTGCCCCCCTCGACCCAGCGGAGCCAGCGGAGCCAGCCGAGCCAACGGAGCCAGCGGAATCCGGGCGGGCGAACGCGTCGTCCACGGCCGCGAGCAGCGGATCGATCTGCTGATGCTCGGCCTCCATCGCGTCGAGCACCGACTGCGCGTGCTCGCTGTGCGCGAGCCGCTGCCGCAGCGTCGGCCACACCACGGTGTCTTCGGCCGTGTGATGCACGCGCAGTTGCCGCTTGAACGTCTCCCAGCCGGCCTGCACCGAGGCCCGGCGTACCGGGTCGGGCAGGTCAGCGAAGGCCGCGGCACGCGCCAGGCGCGTCAGGTCGCGGCGGAACGCCGAGTGCGCGGCCAGCATGATCGTGAGGTCGGCGTCACCGGTCCCGTGCCTGGCCGCGTTGTCATGACCGCCCCCCGTCCGTGCCAGTCGCGGCGGGACGCAGCGTCCGGGCCCTGTCCGTAATGTCGTGCAGTGTCCTGATCGTGGTCTCGGCGTCGGCCGGGTCAAGCGACGCGTACAGCGGTGCCGTGACGCCTCCGATCGCCTGACGGAGCCGCCCGCGCAGGTCCGCGCCAGCGTCCGTAAGACGGACCGCCCCGTCCGTCTGCGTGATCAGGCCAGCGGCCGCCATGTCGCTGACAAGTTCACCCGCGGCCCACAGGTCGAGGCCGAGGGAGTCGCCGAGATCCCGTACGTACGCGTCGCGCGCGGCGCTGTCGTCGTGCGCGGACAGGCGCAGCAGGGCCAGGTACATCTCGCGGGTGGTGCCGGTGCCGGCCAGCGCGCCGGCTAGCAGCCCGCTCAGGACGGCCTGAGCCTGCCCGACCGCCTGTCCCATGGCGAGCCCGACCGGAACGGCCGGGGCGGCCGGGACAGGCAAAGCTTGAGTTCGCGTCATCGTCGTGTTCCCTTCGCATGTGCTAGACCTGGTAATCAACCACTAGGAACGCTACTCTCTAGGAAACTTAATGTCTAGGTTTCCTAGAAATAAGGAATCTAACTATTATGGAAGAACTGGAGACACGGCGCCGCCTGGAGCACGAGTTCCTCGTCGCGCTGCGCAAAGCAGGCTCGGTGATGCAGTTGCTCGGTGCCGCGTCAGCAGAACGGATCGGCATCAACGTCACCGACCTGAACTGCCTGAACATCCTGGCGCTCACCGGGAGCATGACGGCCGGTGAACTGGCCAGGGAGACGGGTCTGACCACCGCCTCCATCACCGGCGTGCTGGACAGGCTGGAGGAAGCCGGATTCGTGCGCCGAGAGCGAGATCCCGGTGACCGGCGGCGGGTGATCGTACGGCTCGACGCGGCCCGCGGGCTGCGCGACGTGGCACCGGTGTTCGCCCCGGTCGTCGAGGCCTGGCGGACCGCCGCCGAGGCGTACACCGACGAACAGCTGACCCTGATCCTCGACTTCCAGCACCAGCTCGAGCAGATTATGCGCGATAGCCTGATCGACCTGCGCGGCTGACCCGGGCACCGGGTAGGCGGTCCCCGGCGTGGGTACGGAACAATCGTGAGCCAACCCCTCGGCAGGCCGCGGCGGCGTGCCGGCGCTCGACAGGAGGCCGCCGGCGCGCCCGAGAACGGCCGCGAGCAAACGCGGCGGGAACGGCGGAGCAGACGCGACAAGGGGGCGCTGCACATGGCCCTGTCCGCCACCCGTCCCTCCGCCCTGGCCGAACGAATCGAGCGCGCGCCCGTCCTCGATCGCCCGGTCCATGCCTTGTCGGACACCGTGGTGCGTGCGCTTCCGCCCGGTCCGCGGACCGACGCACTGCACGGCGTCCCGTTCGGGCAGGCCGCGCACCCAGCGCTGGTCCGGGTACCACTCGGCTGCTGGACCTCGGCGGTGCTCCTCGACCTGTTCCGAGGCACGCACCGGGCCTCGAGCACGCTTGTCGCCGTGGGCCTGTCCGCCGCGCTGCCGTCGGCCGCAACCGGCCTCGCCGACTGGTCGGCGCTGCACCGCCACCAGCAGCGCGTCGGCCTCGTTCACATGGTTTCCCAGGCCGGCGCCACGACGCTGTTCGGCGCCTCGCTGGTTGCCCGGCTCGCCGGTCGGCACCGCAACGGCAAGATGCTGTCGGCGAGCGGGCTCGTGCTGGCGAGCGCCGGCGCCTACCTAGGAGGCCACCTGGCGCTTCGGCTCGGTGCCGGGGTCAGCCACGCGGAGCACATCGATCACCTCGCGAGCCTCGGCTGGCACGACCTGTGCGCGCTCGATGACCTCCCGGACGGGCACCTCGCCCGCCGCCAGCTCGGCTACCTGAGCCTGCTGACGCTGCGGCAGGGCGACGCCGTGCACGTCCTGTCCGATCACTGCGCGCACCTGGGCGGCCCGCTGCACCAGGGACGGGTCGTCATAGTCGACGGGTCGTACTGCGTCACCTGCCCGTGGCACGGCTCGACGTTCCGGGTCAGCGACGGCACGGTCGTGCACGGCCCGGCCACGGCCAGGCAGCCCGCGTTCGAGTCGCGGATCAGCCCCTCAGGCCAAGTCCAGGTCCGACCCGCCGTCCCGCGAAAAGCGCCCGGAGGCGAGCGGGACTAGTTCAGGCGCCGGGCAGCCGGGTGATGCTGCCGGTCCCGTCCGGGCCGGCGGTCAGCCGCGGTTCGCCGTCGTCGGCCACGCGCGGCGGCTTGGCGTCGCCGGTCAGGCTGCCGAAGAAGCCGCCGATCCCCTCGAGCGCCTTGCCGATCTCGCTTGGCACGATCCACAGCTTGTTCGCGTCGCCCTGGGCGATCTGCGGCAGCATCTGCAGGTACTGGTAAGAGAGCAGGCGCTGGTCCGGGTTGCCCTCGTGGATGGCACGGAAGACCGTCGAGATGGCCTGGGCCTGACCGCGCGCCCTGGTCGCCTGCGCTGTCGCGTCGGCTTCCGCGCGCACCACAGCCGCCTCCGCCTCACCGCGCGCCCGCAACACCGCAGCCTGCTTCTCGCCCTCGGCGGTCAGAATGGCGGCCTGCTTGGACCCCTCCGCGGACAGGATCGCGGCCCGCTTGTCCCGGTCCGCGCGCATCTGTTTTTCCATCGAGTCCTGGATGGACTCCGGCGGCTCGATCGCCTTCAGCTCCACCCGGCTGACCCGCATGCCCCACTTGGTGGTCGCGTCGTCAAGCTCGCGGCGCAGCTCGCCGTTGATCTTGTCGCGGGAAGTCAAGGTGGTGTCGAGGTCCATGCCGCCGACCACGTTCCGCAGGGTGGTCACGGTGAGCTGCTCGACCGCCGCCACGGGAGCGGCTATCTCATAGGTGACCGCCCTCGGGTTGGTTACCTGGTAGTAGATGACCGTGTCGATGCCGACCACCAGGTTGTCCTTCGTGATCACCGGTTGCGGAGGGAAGGTCACCACCTGCTCGCGCAGGTCGATCAGCGGCCGCAACCTGTCGATGAACGGCATCACCAGGTTCAGCCCGGCGTTCAGCGTCCGATGGTAGCGGCCGAAGCGTTCCACGATGCCCGCGTGCGCCTGCGGCACGATCTGCACCGACCTCAGAACCGCGAATACGGCGAGACCCACGACCAGGACGAGAATCACGATCGCGACTATGGTGCCCATCACCGTCATCTCCGTCCGCAAGGGCTCATAATGCCCACGGTACATTCGGTAGGCGGCTAGTGCCAGGGCCGTCGCGCGGCGTGGTCGGTCAGCGGGCGGCCCATGCGGCCCAGCGCGACCGGCGGTACTCGATCTCGAGCGGCACGCCGAAACACCGGGATAGGTTCCGCGCGGTGAACACGTCGCTGATCGGCCCCGCCGCGAGCACGGATCCGCGGCGCAGCAGCATCGCGTGCGTGAAGCCCTCGGGTACTTCCTCGACGTGGTGGGTCACCAGCACCATCATCGGCGCCTTGGGATCGCTCGCCAGCTGCCCAAGCCTGCGTAGCAGGTCTTCCCTGCCGCCCAGGTCAAGCCCTGCCGCCGGCTCGTCGAGCAACAGCATCTCGGGGTCCGGCATCAGCGCGCGAGCGATCTGCACGCGCTTGCGCTCTCCTTCGGACAGCGTCGAGAACCGGCGCCTGATCAGGTGCGCGCAGCCCAGTGCGTCAAGCAGTTCGACCGCCCTGGTCACGTCGGCGGACTCGTAGTCCTCTTTCCAGCGGCCGAGGATCGCGTATGTCGCGGTCAGCACGAGGTCGATGACCTTTTCGCTCGCCGGAACCCGCTCAGCCAGTGCCGCGCTGGTCAGCCCGATACGCGGCCGCAGGTCGAATACGTCCACGTCCCCGAGCCGCTCGCCGAGCACCTCGACGGTCCCCTCGGTGGGGAACACCAGCGTGGCCGCGACCTGGAGCAGGGTCGTCTTGCCGGCTCCATTGGGACCGATCACGATCCAGCGCTCGTTCTCGTGCGCGGTCCAATCGACGTTCCGCAACAGCATGGATGTTTCTCGCCGCACGGACACACCGCGCAACTTGAGCACCTCGTCAGACACCGGCCGCCCTCCTCCGCTCTTCAGAGGGTAGCGTGGGCTCGCGATGAAACGACTACGGACCACGTTGCTGATCACTTTGACCGGCCGGGACCGGCCCGGGGTCACCTCACGTCTCTTCGGCGTCCTCGCGCGATTCCCGCTGAGCGTCATTGACATCGAGCAGGTGGTCATCAGGGGCAGGCTGGTGCTCGGCGTGCTGACGTCTAGCGACGAGCCGCCGGACCTGACCGCCATCCACCGGACGATCACCGCGCTGGCCGCCGATCTCGGGCTAGACGCCGAGATCACCACCGGCTCGGCCGAACCCGCCGGAGCGGGCGGGCCGCCGCGCGGGCAGCTGCACGTCACTGTCCTCGGCAGCCCGCTGCTGCCGGACGCCGTCGCCGCCGTGGCCGGCCGCATCGCCGCCAGCGGCGCGAACATCGACCGGATCACCCGGCTCGCCAGCGACCCAGTCACCTGCATCGAACTGGACGTCTCGGGGGCCGAACCGGCGCACCTGCGAGACGCGCTCGCACTGGTGGCCGCCGAGCGCGGCGTCGACATCGCCGTGCAGCGCGGCGGCCTGTACCGGCGGGCGATGCGGCTGATCGTGATGGACGTGGACTCGACGCTCATCCAGGACGAGGTGATCGACCTGCTCGCGGCGCGCGCCGGATGCGCCCACGAGGTCGCCAAGGTCACCGAGTCCGCCATGCGGGGCGAACTGGACTTCGCCGCCTCGCTGCGGGAGCGCGTGGCGCTGCTCGCCGGGCTCGACGTGGCGGTGGTCGACTCGGTGCGCGCCAGCCTTCGGCTGACCCCGGGTGCTCGCACGCTGATCAGGACACTGCAGCGGCTCGGCTACAAGTGCGGGATCGTCAGCGGCGGGTTCACGTCGGTGATCGAGCCGCTGGCCGCCGAACTCGGCATCGACTACGTCGCGGCGAACACCCTGGAGGTGGCCGACGGAAAGCTGACGGGGCGGGTGCTCGATCCCGTCATCGACAGGGAAGGAAAGACAGAAACGCTGCGCAGGTTCGCGCACGCGGCCGGCGTCCCGCTGTCGCAGACGATCGCCGTCGGGGACGGCGCCAACGATCTCGGCATGATCGCCGCGGCGGGCCTGGGCGTGGCCTTCAACGCGAAGCCCATGGTCAGGGACGCCGCCGACACCGCGCTCAACGTTCCTTACCTGGACACGATCCTCTACCTGCTAGGCATCTCCCGCGATGCCGTCCAGGCCGCCGAACAGGCAGAGGATTAAAGTCATTCTTCTGAACGAGTGCGGCTTACCGCGGAACCGACCGTTGGGCCGCCACGCGGCCCGGCCTCCCCGCCCACCGACCTCAACCGCCACAGCCGCGCCCGCGGACCTGCGAAGGCCCTGGGGCGCGGCTGCTCTGCATAGGCGGGAACCTACCTGGCGGGATCTAGTCGCCCGGATCGGAACGCTCGCCGGACCTCGGCAACTTCGCCGGGGTTGGGACCTGGCCGTTGGCGCCGGCGTCCGGCGTCGCGGGTTGGGCCGCCGTTACCTCGGCCGGCGCGTGGCCGGCCACCGGCTCGGTCGCCGCGCCGCTCTCCGCGCTGGCGGGCGCTTCCTCGAGGCCGCCTCCGGAACGCCGCTTGGAGATGACGATGACCGCGACGACGATGATCACCGCGCCGAGCGCCACGCCAGTGCGCAGCCCGGTGTTCGAGGCGTACTTCACCACCGAGGTGGCGATCAGCAGCGACACCAGGTTCATCACCTTGATCAGCGGGTTGATCGCCGGCCCTGCGGTGTCCTTGAACGGGTCGCCCACGGTGTCGCCGACGACGGTGGCCGCGTGCGCCTCCGAGCCCTTGCCGCCGTAGTGGCCGTCTTCCACGACCTTCTTGGCATTGTCCCAGGCGCCGCCGGAGTTCGCGAGGAAGACCGCCATCAGCACGCCGACCGCGATCGTGCCGGCCAGGTACGAGCCGAGCGGGGCATAGCCGAACGCGAACCCGACCGCGATCGGGGTCAGCACCGCCAGCACGCCGGGGGTGATGAGCTCACGCAGCGAGTCCGCCGTGAC
>DATMKQ010000427.1:0-6529 GCA_035571275.1 Trebonia sp. | reverse complement strand
CGGGCCTGACCTGGGCGCAGCACATCTTCTCCGGTCTTGACAGCGCGAACCTGAACGCGTTCCTGTACTGGTGGGGCTCGTCGACTCCTTCGGGTAACGGCGACAACGAGAGCCTGATCCAGATCAATGGCTCGAACGTCGCCACGTCCGGCCGGCTCTGGGCCTTCGCCGGCTGGAGCGACTACGTCCGCCCTGGCGCGGTTCGCATCGGCACCAGCACCTCTGACGGCAACCTCACCCTGGATGCCTTCAAGAACACCAACGGGACGATCGCCATCGTGGCGCTCAACACGGGCACCAGCAGCGACACCGTCAACTTCGCGCTGTCCGGCACCGGGGTCGCCAACGGCGCCACGGTGAAATCGTGGCTGACGGACTCCTCGAGCAGCAACGCGTCGCAGCCGACGACGACCGTGTCGAGTGGCGCGTTCACCTCGACGCTGCCGGCTCGCTCGCTGGTTACCTTCACGATGCCGTCGGGCGGGACGACGGGCAACACCGTCACGGTGACCAACCCCGGGTCGCAGACCGGCAAGGTCGGCACGGCGGCTTCGCTGCAGGTCCAGGCGTCCGACTCCGGTTCGGGCCAGACCCTGAGCTACTCGGCCAGCGGCCTGCCCGCGGGTCTGTCGATCAACTCCTCCACCGGCCTGATCAGCGGCACGCCCACCACGGCCGGGACATCCTCGGTCACGGTGACCGCCACGGACGGCACCGGCGCGTCCGGGTCCGCCTCGTTCAGCTGGACGATCAGTTCCAGCGGCACGACTAATACCGTCACGGTGACCAACCCCGGTTCGCAATCGGGCACGGTCGGGACGGCGGCTTCGCTGCAGGTCCAGGCGTCCGACTCCGCCTCCGGACAGACGCTGACCTACTCGGCCAGCGGCCTTCCGGCGGGCCTGTCGATCAACTCCTCCACCGGCCTGATCAGCGGCACGCCCACCACGGCCGGGACATCCTCGGTCACGGTGACCGCGACCGATACCACCGGCGCCTCCGGGTCCGCCTCGTTCACCTGGACGATCAGTTCGTCGGGCACCAGCAGCAGCTGCAAGGTGGTCTACACGAACAACAGCCAGTGGCCAGGCGGCTGGACCTCGCAGGTCGTGATCACCAACACCGGCACCTCGACCATCAACGGCTGGAGCCTGGCCTTCACCTTCCCCGGTGACCAGAAGGTCACCCAGAACTACAACGGCGGGTTCAGCCAGTCCGGCGAGGCCGTGACACTGACGAACGCCAGTTACAACGGCACCATCGCCGCGGGCGGGTCCGTGACGGACGGGTTCCAGGGGACCTGGACGAACAGCAATGCTTCGCCGACCAGCTTCACGGTCAACGGCAGCACCTGCACCACCTGACCATTCTCCCGGATGACGTGGGGCGCCGGCCTTCGTGGCCGGCGCCCCACGCCTACGTTTGGCTGGCTTTTGGCTGGCCCCCAGGCATGCCTTCGGCATGCCTGGCCGGCATGCCGCAGGCAGGTGAATGGCCCGTTCATCTTGCTATCACCAGCTGGATGGGACATTCATCTGGTGATCAGGTCAGGACTTGGCTGAGGGCGCGGCCAGCCCGGTCAGGTGGGCGTAGACAACGATGTTGTCTTCATAATGACCGCTTACGGGATCGAACGGGCCGCCGCAGGTCACAAGGCGAAGGGCCGGATACGGGACGTTGCCGTAGACGGCGGATACGGGAAACAGGGTCTTGGCGACCGCCTGCACGCCGTCGACCGTGAACGCCGCCACGGTCCCGTTCGCGCGGACGACGTCGATCTCGCTGCCCGCGACCAGATCCTTGATGTCGTAGAACACGGAGGCCCCGGCGTAGTTGTCGACGTGCCCGAGAATGACGGACGAACCGTCCTGGCCGGGCGTGACGCTCCCGTCGTACCAGCCCGCCAGGTTGTGGTTGCCGAGCGGAGGCACCTGAACGGTCCCGTCGCTGTTAAGGCCGAGCAGCATGATCGGCGCCCGCACACCTATCGCGGGTATCTCGATCGTGACCGGCGTTGACGGCGCCAGCGCGGACGCCGCGTCAGCGGGGTTCACAGGGGAAGCGGTGCTGACCGTCGAGGGGATCTCCTGCGCGCTGGCTGGCGGCAGCGCGTCGCCGCCGGTCATGGCGCGTACCACGACGAAACCGCCGATGGCCAGCAGCACCACACCCAGGGCGATGATCACCCCGCCGCCCATGCCTCGCGGCGGCTGCTGACGGACGCGGTACCTGTCGTACGCCATCCGTCATGTCACCGGCTGCGGTTGCGGTTGCGGTCGCGGTACCGGTAGCGGCGCCTGCCGATGATCACCAGGCCGCCGCCGCTAAACGCGATCGCCGCGCCGCCGGCGGCCACCGCCATGTCGGCTCCAGGCCCGGTGCCGCCGCCCGTCGCCGGCGCGCCGGACGGCGCGCCGCTCCCCTCGGGCTGGCCTCCGTTGCTCGTCGCGCTGGAGGACGGGGCCGGACTGCTGCTCGCCTGCGGCGCCTCCGTGACCTTGACCGTCAGGCCGACCGGCGCGGGCTTGGTCACCAGCGTGCAGGCCCACGTGAACGGGACAGAACCCGGCACCCCCGACACTGGCGCCGTGTACGTGAACGTGAACTTCTCCGGTACCAGGATCTGGTCGGTGCCAGCCGTGGTGAGCGGCAGCTTGCCAGAAGCGCTGGTCTCGAGGTCGGTGAGGTTCGTGATCGGCTCGGACATCGCGACGTTCCCCGGCTGGGCCCCGGTCACACGAAGGTTCGCGGAGAACCTGGCCGAGGCTGCTCCCGGCGGGAAGAATCCCCCGATGCCGGCCACGAGCGACACCGTGTCTGTCTTGCCCGTCGTTCGGCGGCCCGACGAGGTGACCCTCATCGGGACGTGCGCGCGGAACTCCTCGAGCTTCAGGCTCTGCCCGGCGACGGAGGCCCCGACCACGCAGTCATACAACGGCCCCGTGGTCCCGACCACCCCGACCGTCACCGTGATCGTGATGTCCTTCTTCGCGGCCGTCGTCGTGCAGGTGATGGCGTTCAGCGAGGTCGTGGCCGTATGCGGCGTGAACGTCAGGGTCGTCGGGGGCACCTCGATCTGCGCGCTTCCAGGCAGCGAGAAAACCAGCGCCTGGCTGGGATCGGTCGAACTGGCCGCGGCGGCGGCGGGCAGCCCTTTCAGCGTGCCGGACACCGGGTTGTCGCCGCTGAGTGCGACGGGGACGGATACCCCGCTCTGCTTCGCCGTCACGCTCGCCGCGAGGTCGAAGGACACGACGCCGCTCAGCTTGCTGAGGACCGCCGAAGGCAGCGCGACGCTGGTGGTCTTCACCGTCACGTCGACCGGGGTGATGGTCGCCGCGGTCGCCGGGACAATCGTGGTCGCGCTGATCGTGACCGACGAGCTTCCGCTCTGGTACGCGGAAAGGTCGCATGAGTAGGTGGCGGTGAAGGTCTTCGGCGGGGCGGCCATGAGGGCGAAAGTCACCGGCCCGCCGCTGCCGGCCGCCGCCATCGCCATGCCCTGTCCCAGCATCGTGAACGCCACCACGAGCCCGGCGGCGCCGACCGCCAGGCACGTCAATTTCCCCGCTCGGAACATGGTTGGCCCCTTTTTCCCGTCTGCCCGAGTTGTCTCCCCATTCCCTAGCAGGCCAATGATTACGGGCAGCACTGGATTGTCTTCGCGGCAGTGAACATTTCCCGACTCGCGCGCGAACCCCGTTCCGCTCGGTCGACTTCGCCGCCCGGGGCCGATGCCGGCATCCGGCCGACCCTAGGCTAGGGATAAAACGTCGATACAGCCGGAGAAGCCAATGCGGTTCGCCATCAAGACACGCCCCGAGCACCAGTCCTGGCAAGAGATCCGCGATATCTGGGTCGCGGCCGACGAGCTCCCGTTGTTCGAGTCGGTGTGGAACTGGGACCATTTCTACCCGTTGACGGGCGACCTGACCGGCCCGAACTTCGAGGCGTGGACGATGCTCGGCGCGATGGCGGAAGCGACCCGCCGCATCAGGATCGGCTGCCAGGTCACCGGCATGATCTATCGTCATCCGGCGGTGCTCGCCAACATGGCCGCGACCGTGGATGTCATGGCGGGCGGCCGCCTCGAGCTAGGGCTCGGCGCCGGGTGGAACCAGATGGAATGCGACGCCTACGGGATCGACCTGCCGCCGCTGAAGGAGCGCTTCGACCGCTTCGACGAGGGCGTCGAGGCGATCGTCTTGCTGCTCACCCAGCCCGTCACCAACTATCAGGGCAGGTATGTGAAGCTCACCGAGGCGCGCTGCGAACCCAAGCCGGTCCAGCGGCCCCACCCGCCGATCACCATCGGCGGCACCGGCAGGAAGCGGACGCTGCGGACCACGGCACGCTGGGCGCAGCAGTGGAACTCGCTCGGCCGCGGCGGCACGCAGGAGTGGCTGGATCTCAAGGGCGTACTCGCGGCGCACTGCGCGGACGTCGGCACGGACGTCAACGAGATCACCTGCTCGGTCAACATCCGGTTCGAGGGCGACGTGGACGACTCGGTCGCGCAGGCCAGCATGTGGCGCGACGCGGGCGTGGACCTGCTGATCGTCGGCCTGCCTGACCACTGCAAGCCAGCAGCACTGCAGCCGCTCGCCGCCGCACTAGAGCAACTCGCCTGACCAAGATTCCGACAAGACTTATCCGGAACGAACCGGGGCGTCTGTCCGCGCCCCTGGTTCTCCCGCGGTGCTCAGGCGCCGCGCGCCGATCCTGAACACGCGGGATACTTTCCCCCGGAAAAGGGTGGGAAAGTATCCCGCGTCTTGCTGGCGCTACGGTTTCCTGATGCCGAGGCGCTCGTGGAGGGCGCGGGAGGCGTCGGCCATCAGCGGCTGGATGCCGAGTTCGGCCAGCATCTCGGCGGCGGCCTCCATCTCGGCGCCGCGGCGGACGGCGTGCTGCCGCGTTCCGGTGACGATACGGTCCACGGTCGCGCCGTCCGCCTTCGCGAGTTCCTCGGCGATGTGCTCGCGCAGCCACGGTTCGCAGCCCGCCGCCTTGGCGGCCTCGAGTGCCTCGACGATGGACGCGGCCATCCCCTTGTAAAAGACGCTGCGTAGCAGCTTCTTGCTGGCGGCGAGGCCGGCCGGGCCGTCGAGCACCTCGACGTCCGCGCCGAGCGCGCCGAGCATCGCCGCCACCTGAACGGCCGAGTCGCCGCTGGCGATCATCGGCACCCGCAAACCCCTGCCGGGCACCGGCGCCATCATCGCGATGTCGGTGACGGGGATGCCGTGGCTCATGCCTAGCTTGGCGAGTTCGGCCTTGATCCCGGGCGCCGCGGTGTTCAGGTCGGCCCACAGGGTCCCCGGCGCCACGGCCGGCCGGGCGGCGCGGAAGGCGCCGATCGCCTCCTTCGCGCTGTTGACGCTGAGCACCAGGTCGGCGCCGCTGGCGGCCTCGGCATCGCTGCCGGTGCCGGTCACTCCGGGCGGCGCGGGCATCACGGGGTCGAAACCGCGCACGGTCACGCCGGTGGCCGCGAGGTCACTGGCGATGAGCGAGCCCGCCTCCCCGAACCCGAGGACGGCGATGACGCCGTTCACCGCTGGCTCCGCCGCGCGCCGCTCAGGCGCTCGTTCTCCGGCCCCCCGACGCCTGCTGAGCCGGCCGCGGCATCAGGGGCGGCGGGGTCGTCGGCGGGACGCGCGGCGCCGGGGCGGGTGGCGGCCGCGCGGCGCGGACCGGCCGACCCGCGGATTTGCTGCTTGGTGAAGTAGTCGCTGATCAGCTGTCGCTGCCTTTCCAGTAGCTGCTCGAAGTGCCTGTCGAGCCTTCGCTCGCCGATTGACTCAGCGGTGGCGTACAGGTCCTTGATCCGCGCGAGCGGCCCGGTCCCCTGGCCCACGAGGGCGACATCGAGGTCGTCGTCCTGCTCGTCGGCCTGGCTCGTCTCGGCTGGCTGGGTGTCGGCCGGGGCCGACGACGGCGGTGGCGGCTCCGTAACCTCATGATCGGGAGGCAATGGCTCGAAGGGCCCGCGCGACTGCGGGAGCTCCTCCTGAACCTCCTGCTGCCTGGCTTCCTCCGCGCGCTGGTACCAGTCGGTGGTCGGCGGCCCGTAGGCCGGGTCGTCCGGGCCGTAAGCCACGGCCTCTTCGAAGGCTCGCGGCTCGCCGCCTGCCCCGGTGGCCACCGGGGCCACTGGGGCCGCTGGGGCGACTGGGGCGGGGCCGAGGCTCAGCGGTTGGGTGCGCGGTTGCGGGTGTGGCCGTGCGGGCGGGTGCGGTCCTGGCGCCCGGTCCGCCGGGGCCTGGACACGCTGCGAACGGGGCGCGAACTCATCCTCGTCACGGATGACGTACGCGTAGGCCCCGCCGTTGACCGGCTGGCGGTGCTCATCCGGGCCGGTGTACCTGCCCGTCGCCGAGTACGGGTGGGAATCGGCGGACCCATTCCGGCCCTGACGGCCACGGCCACCCGGCTCAGAGCCGCCGCCCTGGGTGGCGCCTGGGACGTTGCCAGGTGCGTAGTGCGGCGGCGCGGCCGCGTTCGGGGGGTGGGGCGCGTTCGGGGG
>DATMKQ010000426.1:0-7374 GCA_035571275.1 Trebonia sp. | reverse complement strand
CTCGTCCGTCGCCGACCTCGCCAACCCGGCCCTCAAGGTGGTGACCTGCGCACCGGCCGTGCCGTGCGGTCAAATTGCCACGACGATCTTCAAGAACGCGAAGGTCACCGTTAAGCCGGTCAGCCAGGAGCAGAACGTCGGTGGCGTCGTCACCAAGGTCTCGCTCGGCGAGGCGGACGCGGGCATCGTCTACGTCACCGATGTCAAGGCGAACGGCAGCAAGACCGTGGGGGTGCCGATCCCGGCCAACGAGAACGCGATCACCGATTACCCGATCGCGGAGGTCAAGGGCGCGCCGAACGCCACCGGGTCGGTTGCGTTCATCAACTACGTCCTCGGGCCCGATGGCCAGGCGGTCCTCAAGAGCTTCGGGTTCATGCCACCAAGTTCGTAAGGCAGGGGGCATGGCGAAGTTCAGGCTGCCGTTTAACCCCCTGCTGGCGCTGCTGGCCTTGCTCGCGGCGCTGTTCTTCGTCTTCCCGCTCATCGGGTTGATCACCGGGGCCCCCTGGGGCCACATCGGCAGCGTGATCACCAGCCAGACCGCCGTGCAGGCGCTCGAGCTCTCGATCGTCGCGTCGCTGTCGAGCACCGCGATAGCACTGGTCTTCGGCTTTCCGCTCGCGTGGCTACTAGCGCGCGGACATTTCCCCGGCAAGGGGCTGCTCCGCGGCCTGAGCACGCTGCCGATGGTGCTGCCGCCCGTCGTCGGCGGAATCGCCCTGCTGCTCGCTTACGGGCGACGAGGATTCATCGGCAGGCCGCTGGACAGCGCGACCGGGATAACGTTGCCGTTTAGCACGGCGGGCGTCATCGTGGCCGAATCGTTCGTCGCCATGCCGTTCTTCGTGATCACGGTGGAGTCCGGGCTACGGTCGATGAACAGGCGACTTGAGGACGCCGCGCGCACCCTGGGGGCGCCTCGCAGGATCGTCTTCCTCCGGGTGACGTTGCCGCTTATCTGGCCGTCGCTCGCGGCCGGCACGATCCTCACGTGGGCGCGGGCGCTGGGCGAGTTCGGCGCGACGATCACCTTCGCCGGCAACCTGCCAGGCGTCACCCAGACCATGCCGCTGGCGATCTACATCAGCCAGAGCTCGAACATGACCGATGAGGCGATCGCGCTGAGCCTGATTCTCGTCGTGGTCAGCCTGGTGGTCATGGTGTTCAGGCGCGACGGCCCGGGCACGGGCTGACCGCGATGCTCGAAGCGGACATCCAGCTACGGCTCAGGCGGCTCAACCTGGACGCGGCGTTCATGGTGGCGGCTGGCGAGGTGCTGGCCCTGCTCGGCCCGAACGGTTCGGGGAAGTCCACCACCCTCAAGGCCCTGGTAGGGCTGCTGCCGCTCGCCGGCGGCCGGGTGGTCCTCGACGGCACGGTCCTCGAAGACCCGCAGCGGCGGATCAGGGTCGCGCCGGAGAAGCGGCCCATCGCCTTGATGTTCCAGGACTACCTGCTGTTTCCGCACCTGAGCGCCCTCGAAAACGTGGCTTTCGGCCTGCGCTGCAGGGGCACCGACAAGAAGGTGGCACGCCAGCAGGCCGCCGAGGCGCTGACGCGCCTCGGCCTCGACGAGGTGGTCGAGGCCAGGCCCGGCGCGATGTCCGGCGGCCAGCAGCAGCGCGTGGCGATGGCACGCGCCCTGGTGACCGACCCGAGGCTGCTGCTCCTCGATGAGCCGCTGGCGGCGCTTGACGTGTCGATCAAGACGAACGTCCGCCGCCTGCTGCGCGACGTCCTGAGAAAATCCAACGCCGCGAACGTGCTGGTCACGCACGACCTGCTCGACGCCGTCGCGCTCGGTGACCGGATGATCGTGCTGGAGAACGGCGGCGTCGTCCAGACTGGCACGCCAGCCGAGGTGACCGCCCGGCCAAGGTCGCGATACGTGGCGGATTTGACCGGCGTCAACCTGCTTCGCGGAACCGCCCACGGCACCCTGCTTGAACTGGACGGCGGCGGCCAGCTCAGCTGTGCTGCCCCGGCGGCCGGTCCTGCCCTCGCCGTCATCGCGCCCGCCACGGTGTCGGTGGCGCGAGAGCGCCCCGAAGGACAGGAGGAAAACACCTGGTCAGGACAGATCAGCGCAGTTGACCTCATGGGCGATCGCGTCCGGGTGCATGTCGACGGGACGCCCGCGATCACAGCCGAGGTCCAGCCTGCCGCGGTAGACCAGCTCAAGCTCGACGACGGCGGCAAGATCTGGGCTTGGGTCAGTTCATCCGATATCTCGGTATACCCGCCATGACCATTCCAGGAGGAGCACGTCGTGTGCGCTGCCTGGTGGGTGTCGGTCGCAATCACTGTGGTGAGATAGGCATAAAAGGAGCTTTGATACTGAAAAAGCGGTATTTTGCGTCAACCTATTTCTTGAGTTGAACGTCCCCTTAACAGGTGCTCTTTCCGATTATCCGGTGGGGATGGTCGGAGGCGAACGGAGCCGACATGAAGGGGCTGTTGCATCCCGCGACCGTCGTGGCCGCCGGCGTGGTGGCGGTGCTGGCCGCGGCGGGCCTAACGCTCCACTTTGACGCTCATGGCAGCGGTAACAGCGGAACCACCACCGCCGTCTGCGAACGCCTCGCGGTACCCGCCTACTTCTCGCCGCCGTACTGGGAGGCGGCGATCCACTCGAAGGATCCGCCCGCGGACATGATCCTGGACGTTTCCGGTATGGGAGCCGGCGCCGCTCCCGACACGGCGCTGCAGGGCGTGGTCCGGCAGGCGCAGGCCGCGGGCATCACCGTCCTCGGATACTCATCGACGGTTGACGGTCAGCGGCCGGCCGCGCAGGTCGAGGACGACGTGCGTCACTACGCTGCCTGGTACGGGGTGACCAGCATCTTCCTCGACCGGGTCTCGGGCAAGCCGCAGCAGCTTGACTACTACAAGGGGATTGCCGACTACATCCACCGGGCGCACCGGGGGGCCCAGGTCTGGCTGAACCCGGGCGTCTACCCCGACCAGGACTACATGGCCGTCGGCGATGTGGTGATGGTGTTCGAGGGCACCTACGCGCAGTACCTCACCGATTCTGTGCCGGGCTGGGCGGGCCAGTACCCAGCCGCCAGGTTCGCGGATACCGTCTACGCTGCCCCCGGGGCGGTCCTGGCCAACTCGCTGCGGATGGCGGAGCGCGGGCGGGCCGGCCACGTCTACGTGACGGATCTCGTCGGCTCGGACCCGTATCAGGGGCTGCCAAGCTACTGGCAGACCGAGACTACCGACGTGGCCGCCGGTTGCACGGCGGGCGTCACGCAAACCACGCCGAGCGCGGCTGTAGAGACTGCGAAGTTCGTTACTCGGACGTTCGGGCCAAGCACCACCTACCAGTCATGCGTCTACGACTTGCAGGTACTGCTGAACGACGTCTGGAATGACGGCTTGCCCGGTCCCCGCCAGCGACTAGCGCCCGACGGCTGGGCTCTGATCGCGGACTCGCCGGCTCCTCCGCGTACCTGTCGGGCTGCGACTAGCGGCGGTCCGCGGACCTGGCTGTTAGCTAGCGGGCTGCATGCCCCTCAGGAACGCGGCCGTCGGGGCGTCGGCCGGATAGAACGACTCGATGGCCAGTTCCGACAGCGTGATGTCGCGGGGCGTGCCGAACACCGTCGTCGTGCTGAACAGTGACAGCACGGTGCCCCGGACGCGCAGCCGCAGCGGAACCAGGATCGCCCGGGTGTCCGGGCGGGACCGGAGCGGGGGACTGGGATAGCCGGCGAGCTCGTCGCGCAGCGCGATGAGCGCCGCGTCGGCCGTTGACTCGATCTCACGGTTCAGCCGGTCGAGCAGATGTGCCCGCCATTCGGGCAGGTTCACGATGCGCGGAGCCAAGCCGTCCGGGTGCAGGCTGAGCCGCAGCACGTTGACCGGCGGTTCGACCAGGGCCGGTGCCGCTCCTTCGAGGAGCACGGGGACGGCGTCGTTGGCGGCCACCAGTTCCCAGCTCGTGTCGATGACCACGGCGGGAAACGGCTCGTGCGCCCGCAGCACCTGCTCGATCGCCTCGTGCACCGCCCACATCGGCGGGTCGGACAGCCCGTTGGCCGGATAGGCGGGGGCGTAACCGCCCGACAGCAGCAGGACGTTGCGGTCGCGCAGCGGCACGTCGAGCTCCTGGGCCAGGCGAAGAATCATGTCGCTCGTCGGCCGCGACCGCCCGGTCTCGACGAACGACAGATGCCGGGCCGACACCTCGGCCCGCACTGCGAGGTCAAGCTGGGTCAGCCGGCGGCGTTCTCGCCAGGCGCGCAGCAGCTTGCCGACCGAGACCGGCTCGCCCGCGAGCGGCCGGGCAATCGTCGTGGAGGTCACGTGGACACCTTAGGCGCGGGCCGGTAACGGCATCGATTACCTCCCACGTCATGCCGCACGCGATTACCCGCGGGGTAATCGACCGCCGACGGCGCCCGGGCCGATCCTCGAAGCCAGGGCAGCGCGCCAGGCGCGGGCCACCATCTGGGAAGGAACACGAGTCATGTCCGACTTCACCGAACTCGCCGAGCAGTACATCGCCACCTGGAACGAGACCGACCCGTCGGCGCGGCGCGCGATGATCGAGGAGACCTGGTCCGCCGACGCCCGGTACACCGACCCGCTGGCCGATGTCACCGGTCACGACCAGATCGACGCTCTCCTCGCCGCCGCCCAAGCGCAGTTCAGCGGGCTGACGTTCCGGCTCGTCGGCGACGTCGACGCGCACCACGACCAGGCGCGGTTCACCTGGGAACTCGGGCCCGACGGGGGCGAGGCCGTCGTCGTCGGGTTCGATGTGGCACAGCGGGACGCCGGCGGCCGGCTGGCGCTGGTGCTTGGTTTCCTCGACAAGGTGCCGTCAGCGTGAGCAGCGGTCAAACAGTCCGCGGGTAAGTCCGCGGGTAAGCCCGGAGGCGAGCCGAATGAGCTCGCCTCCGGACCGCCCGGAACCAGCCCGGATGACGCCCGCGCCACCGGCTCGGCGGTCACCGACGCCATCCCGTCACCGCCCTGCAGGACCCGGGCCACGGCGACGCCGGCCTCGAGGGCGTCGGCCACGGACGGCAGTTCCACGATCATCGACACCACGGACTGGGTACCGGCGGACGCCGTCAGCAGGCCCTCCGCCGCGATAGCCGCGGCCGTCAGCTCAATGACAACCCAGCCGCCGGGCGGCAACGACGACTCATCCGCCTCGGCTCGGGGCAGCGTGACCGTCACGTGGTACCTGCGCATCGGCGACGGCAGATCGGGCAGCAGCGTGTACTCGCTCACAATCGCACGGTAAACGCAGGGTCTGACATTCCACGCTCACCGCGGTTCAGCTATCGCCCCAGCTAGCGGGCCGCGTCGCGGCGCAGACCGCCGCGTGCGATCGGCTACCAGTGCGGCGTCTGCGGTCCGCGCAGCCGCTCACGACCCTCGTGGGTAAGAAACTGCTGCTTGATCCGCATGAAACGCGGTCGTTCGCCCCGGTTCGGAGCGCTGCAGTGGACGATGGCGGGATGGCAGAAGACCATGTCCCCAGGCTCGCCCGTCAATTCGACCACGCGCAGGGGCACGCCCTCGACCAGGGTTTCCGTGTCCATGAAGGCGGCGATCCGGTCGTCCGGTGACGGTCCCTGTCCCGTTAGCGCCATGAGCCACGGATGCGAGCGGCCGAACCAGTCCCAGGGGCTGGCGGCCGGATCGCGCAGCTGGTCCGGGGGAATCCGGCGCCGCTGCCGAATCAGCAGACGGGGTGAGCCGGCCAGGATCAGGGTGCCGCCGCCGCGCGGCGCGACCGGCCCGATGAAGCTGACGACGAAGAGCCCCCGCGGTCGGTCCAGGTGCGGCTGCGAGGGGCTGTCCCAGTGCCAGAACCTGGTCGGGACATTCCAGTCGCCCGGCTCGGGAAACGCGGCGATGGCACGGCCCCAGTCTTTGGGCGGAGACCAGGTGCCTTCGCCGAGCAGATCGTCGAAGACGCCGCGCACCCGGTCGGTCAGGATGCCGGGCTGGATGGGATCGCGCTTGGCCGCCTTGAGATCTCCCCGGACCTGGCGCCAGCCGGAGCGGTCGTCCGGACGCACGTCGTGCGCCGCCGCCAGCTCCGACCACCACCGCCGTTCCATGGCGAGGGCATCGGCGCGCGCGAACGCCTCGCTGACCACGACGAAGCCGTCGCGCTCGAAGCGCTGGATGTCTGACGACGAGAGGGTGGTGAACTGTGCCATGAGGTCCGCCTCGCAAGTGACGGCGGGGCGATACCCCACGGCCCACCGCGAGGCGCGGTGAACGATGACTGGACTATAGACCTCGGACCGTTCGGAATAAAAAAGATTTTTCTGATCCCGAACGGTCCCGTGCTTCGCCTGACAGCGAGCGCCTTCTCCGCAGGCAGCTAGAGGTAGTTCTCCAAGTCGGCCTTGATGTCCGACGGCGCGACCGGGGGCTCGTAGCGCTTGATGACCGTGCCGTCGCGGCCGATCAGGAACTTGGTGAAGTTCCACTTCACCTCGTCGGTGCCCATGGCCTCCGGGCGCAGCTTCGACATGATGTCGTAGAAGGGGCCGTACTGCGGGCCGAAGTCGCCGGGCGCCTGCGCCCGCAGGTAGGCATACAGCGGGTCGGCGTCGGGGCCGTTGACCTCGATCTTGGAGAAGACGGGGAAGGTGACGTCGTACGTCGTCTTGCAGAAGTCCTGGATCTCCTCGTCGGTGCCCGGCTCCTGCTCCTTGAACTGATTGCAGGGGAAGCCGAGGATCTCCAGGCCGCGGGCGGCGTCCTCGCGGTAGAGGGACTCCAGACCCTCGTACTGCGGCGTCAGGCCGCACTTGCTCGCCACGTTCACGATGAGCAGGACCTTGCCGGCGTAATCGCGCAGCGGGACCTCGCCGCCGTCCACCTTAGTCGCCGTGAAGTCGTAGGTGTCCGTCATGTGCAGCCATCCATCCTTCGCATCCGGGGGGTACGTGCCAAGTCTTTCACGCGGTCTGCGCGATGCTGGACGTGACGGGGGTGCCCAGTTCCACGGTCTTGCTCACCGTGCACAGGGAGTCGTGGGAGCGGCGCACCGCGTCCGGCAGCAGCGCCCGGGCAGCGTCGCCGCCCTCGCCCTCGGGGAACGATACGCGGAACGTGACCACGAGGTCCGTCATCCGGTTGCCCAGCTTGTCGCGGATCTTCTCTCCCTCGACCTCCACGGTGAACTCCGCGGGCTCGGCCCGTCGCGACGTCACCGCGTCCACGTCGATCGCCGTGCACGCGCCGATCGCGGCGAGCAGCAGTTCGACCGGCGTGAAGTCCGCGTCGCCTCCGGAGCCGACCGGGATCGTCCCGCCTCGTTCGTTCGTGGCCGTGTACTTGGTGACCGCGTCCCGCGCGATGCTCACCTGCCGGTGCCCGTCCGCCATC
>DATMKQ010000425.1:0-21239 GCA_035571275.1 Trebonia sp. | reverse complement strand
CACGGACGCGGACGCGGCCGGGGCGGCCGCGGGCGGGGCGTCGGGGGCGCCCTCCACCGTGAAGCCCGCGTCGGCGATCATGTCGAGGTCGGCCTTGCCGGACTGGCCCTCGCTGGTGAGGTAGTCGCCGAGGAAGATCGAGTTGACGATGTGCAGGGCAAGGGGCTGCAGGGTGCGCAGGTGGATCTCGCGGCCGCCGGCCAGCCGGACCTCGGCGTTCGGGCACACGAAGCGGACCATCGCCAGGATCCGCAGGCAGCGCTGCGGCGTCAGGTTCCACTGGCCCGCGAGCGGGGTGCCCTCGAACGGGATCAGGAAGTTCACGGGGACCGAGTCCGGCTCCAGCGAGCGCAGCGCGAAGGCCACGTCCACCAGATCCTCGTCGGTTTCTCCCATGCCCGCGATCAGCCCTGAGCACGGGGACAGGCCTGCCTCCTTCGCGGCGGTCACGGTGGATACCCGGTCCGCGTACTCGTGCGTGGAGCAGATGTCCTCGTAGTGGCCGCCGGAGGTGTTCAGGTTGTGGTTGTAGGCCGTGGTTCCGGCCTCGCGGAGCCGTTCGGCCTGGCCTTCGGTGAGCAGGCCGAGGCAGGCGCACACCTCGACGTCGGGGTGACGCTCCTTGAACGAGGTGATGGACTCGCAGACCCGGTCGATGTCCCGGTCGGTCGGCCCGCGGCCGCTGGCGACCAGGCACACCCGCCGGGCGCCCCCCGCCACGCCGGCCTCGGCGCTGGCGACCACCTCGTCGCTCTTCAGCCAGGTGTACTTGAGCACGTCGGCGGCCGACCCGACGCGCTGCGAGCAGTAGAAGCAGTCCTCGGGGCACAAGCCGCTCTTGATGTTGACCAGGTAGTTGAGCTTGACCCTGCGGCCGAAGAAGCGGCGCCGGACGCGGAACGCGGCCGCCACCACGTCCATCAGCTCATCATCGTCGCTGGCGAGCACCGCCAGCGCTTCCGCACGGGTGGGAAGCTCACGGTTGAGGGCCTTGTCGGCGAGGGAGTCAAGCCAGGTCATGAGACAAGACCGTACCAGGGGTCGCGGCCTGTTCTCCGCCGTGGACGTGATCACGGTGCACTCCAAGTCTGGGTCTATCGCGGGCGCGGGGCTCGACGTCTATGATGGGGAACCGTTGCCGGGGGGACATCCGCTGCTTGTGGCTCCGCGGACAGTCCTGACCCCTCACCTGGGATACGTGACCGCCGATGGCTACCGGACGTGCTACGGAGACGCCGTCGAGGACATCGCGTCGTTCGTCGCGGGGCGGCTTCTGGTGCATGTGCTGGGTAAAACGACAATCCCTATCAAATTAGTTGACATTCCTCATGCGACGTGGTGTTGTTGACTTCAGCCAGCGACGTCGTGTGTTGACTTCGGTCGGCGGCGTGGTGTTGTTGACTTCAGCCGGCGACGTGGTGGTGTGACTTCGGTCGGCGGCGTGGTGGTGTGACTTCGGTCGGCGGCCTGGTGTTGTGACTTCGGTCGGCGGCGTGGTGTTCTTGGCGAAGACGTGATGTTCTTGACGAAGCAGGCTTCAGGGAGGGGACGGGTCCATGGCAGCTATCAGGCCTCGTGACCTGCTCTCCGATGAGCTGCTCGAGCGGCTCGGCGGAACGCGCGAGGTGGCCGGCCTCATCGGAGGCGGGTCGGCGAACGCCGCGGCGACGGGTGTCCCCGCGGCGCCGGCTGTTCCCGCGAGCGCGGACGTCGCCGCCTCGCTGACCAGGGACATCGCCAAGCTTGTCCACGTCGGGTACCTGAACGTCGCGCTCCCAGCCGAATTCGGCGGGCTTGGCTGCACGCTCCGGCAGGCGGCCTGCGGGCAGCGCCGGCTTGCCCGGCACGCGCCGCTCACCGCGCTCGCGGTCAGCGCGCACTTGTACTGGACCGGCGCGGCGGCGGACGCCTACCGCGGCGGCGACAACTCCGCCAAGTGGATCCTGCTCGAGGCCGCGCGCGGCGCGGTGTTCGGCGCCGGACACGGCCTGCCCGGCCACGACCTGCGGTTCGCCGACCCGCGGTCGCGGTGCGAGCCAGCAGGCGAGAGCGGCTACCGGTTCCGGCAGCCGGCGGTGGTTTCGTCGCTGACCCCCGCCTGGGACTGGGTGGCGGTGCACGCGGTGACCGCTACGGCCAAGCACAACGCGCCCGACGCCGTGCTGGCCTTCGCCGGGCGCGGCTCGCGGTGCACGCCGGCGTTCCGGGTCGCCCGGGTGCAGGCCGTGGGCAGCCCGGGGGACGTCTTCACCACAAGCGCGATCGGCTGGGGACACGCGATCCTGGCCAGCGTCGAGTACTCCGACGCCCGGCGCGCCTTCAACCAGGCCGTCGAGAAGGTCGAGCGGATGGTCACCGCCACCGTCGGCGGTCACCCGCTGGACCAGTGGCCCGTCGCGGAGGCTAGCCTGCGGCTCGACGCGATGAAGGCCAGGATCGCCGAGGTCACCCACCCCTGGCCGCTCGTACGCGGACAGGAGCCGGACCTTGGCGGCCAGCGGCTGATCGGCATCTTCACCATGCGGCACGAGGTCGCCGACGGCGCCAGGCGCGTGTTCTCCCTGACCGGCCAGATCGCCGACGCCCAGGCGGTCGCGGCGCGCTGAGCTCGTCAGGCCGCCGACGGCGACCAGTTCGGGTCGCGGCCTGACAAGGCCAGCGCCCTGTCCAGGACCGAGGCGCCCGCGGCTACCGCCACCGGCTCGGCGAACCCCTTGTACTGGCGGAACAGGTCGGCGTTCGCCTCGACGGCGGCGAGCGCCGCCGCGGCCGCCGCGTCGTCGACCGCGTACGGCTGCCCGGTCGCGGCGGCGAGGTCCCAGCCGTGCAGCACCATCTCGGCCACGATCAGCGCGGCGACATCCGACGCCGGCGTCGCCGACCCCATGACGTTGAGCTCGCGGTCCCAGACGGCGGGGTCCGACCACGCGTCCAGGGCGCGGTCAAGCTGGGCGCGGTACGCGGCGGCGTAGCCGGGCTCGGCCGCGAAGTCTTGATCCATTAGTTCCGGCGCCACCGACTCGCCGTGCGCCCGCCGCTCCAGCGAGTGCGAGGTCCACAGGATGGTGTGGTTGAGCAGTGTCCGGACGTCCCATTCGGTGTCCGGGGTCGGGTCGCCAAACTGCTCCGGGCGGACGCCGTCGACCACGCCCGACGCCGCGCCGGCCGCGGCGGTCATCTCAGCATGCAGGTTCATGAGACGCGACGGTAGTCCGGCACCGGGCGGCCGTCTTGAACAAACCCGACAGCTAGGCTGGGCGGCATGGACGCCGCCTCGATGGGCGCGGGCGTGCTCCACCCGGAGAGCGCCGCGACACGTTTCGCGCTGACCCGGCGCGAGCCCGCGGCCGACCTGGCGCCGTTCGTCGACTTCTACTGGGTCATCCGCTGGGACCTCACCGGACAGGCGCCCTACGAGCAGGCGATACTGCCGCATCCGAACGTGAACCTGGCGTTCGAGTCCGGCCGGGCCCCGGCGGCGGGCGTGTACGGGGTCGATACCAAGGTTTTCAAGAGGCGACTGTCCGGCGCTGGCAAGGCACTCGGGATCCGCTTTCGGCCAGGAGGCTTCCGTCCGTTTCACTCCGCGTCGATTTCTACTCTGAACGATCGCGTGGTTCCCGCCTCGGCCATCTTCGGCCCGGCAACGGCGGCGACGCTCGACGGGGTGCTGGCCGCAGCCGACGATGAGGCGATGATCGCGTGCGCGGCCCGCTTCCTGCTCGCCGCCGGCCCGGTTGCCGATCCGGTGACCGACGAGGTGGCCGCCATCGTCGCGCGGATCACCGCCGATCCTTCGCTGCGCCGCGTCGGCGAACTGGTCGCCGCGTTCGGCATTCCCGAACGCAGGCTGCAGCGGATGTTCGCCGAGTACGTCGGCGTCTCCCCCAAGTGGGTGATGCGCCGCGCCCGGCTGCACGAGGCGGCGCTGCGCGCCGATGCCGGGGAGGGGGTGGACTGGGCCGCGCTCGCCGCCGACCTTGGCTACGCCGACCAGGCGCACCTGACCCGCGACTTCACGGCCACCCTCGGCGTGCCGCCGACCCGGTATGCCGCACGACGGTAACCGGCGGGTCAGGGCTTGCGGCCCACTCCCACAAGCATGAGCTTGCCGCCGGGGTCGAGCGGCAGGCTCACCGGCTCGTCCGGGCGCCACTGCGGCAGGTAGACAAGTCCGGGTTCGACGAGGTCGAGGCCGTCGAAGAACCGGGCGATCTGCTCGCGGCTTCGCGTCTGGCCTCGTCCGAGGCTCTGCCGCAGCACCTGCTCGTTCGCCATGGCCTGCGGGGACGAGTCGCTGAAGTGCGTGAGCTGCATATAGCTGTCCGGCGCCAGCACCTCTTTGTAACGCTCGACGATGCCGTACGGGTCCTCCTCGTCGAGCACGTGGTGGATCACGGCGTTGAGGATCAGGCCTACCGGCCTGCTGAAGTCGATGAATCGGGTCACACCGGGCATCGCGAGCAGCGTGTCAGGTTCCCTGATGTCGGCGAGGACGACGGTCGTGGACGCGTCGTCGGCGAGCAGCGCCCGGGCGTGCAGGTACGCGCTCGGGTCGTTGTCCACGTACACCACCTGCGCGGCGGGGTCGGCGGCCTGGGCGATCTCGTGCGTGTTCTGCACGGTGGGCAAGCCGGACCCAAGGTCGAGGAACTGCGCGACGCCCTGTCCCGCCATGAACCGCACCGCGCGTCCGAGCGCCGCCCGGTTGAGCCGCGCCCCGCTACCGCCATCCCCCATCGCGTTGACCGCTTCCGCGGCGACCTCACGGTCCGCCGCGAAGTTGTCCTTGCCGCCGAGGATGGCGTCGTAGACCCGCGCCACACTTGGCTTGGACGTGTCGACATCGGGCGGCACATACGACGGGTCCACCTTGGCCCATGCCATGCCGTTGTCCCCCGCCACAGGCCCTCCCCGCGTTCCCCGCCGATACTGCGATCGACCCACGTTACCGCAGTGACACCAGGTGGGCTTTGTACCCCGCGCCATAGTTGGTGGCTTTACCTTTGTAATTGATGATGAGGCCGGGTCCCGGGCCGCAGCCGAAGTCAGCGTTCCACGCCCATGCCAGGTAGCTCGCCGACCTTGCGTCGAGCCACGCCATCAGCGGGTCGATGTAGCGGTCGGCGCAGTCGTTCTCGCCGATCTCCCCGGCGATGAGGGGCACTTTCTTGAGGACGGGCGCCACCTGGCTGTTCCAGCAACTGCTCACATGGCACCCGCTGAAGTTGTAGGCATGCCAGGACGCGGCGAGGTTGTGATCGGGGTCGGCGGGCTTGTCCGTGAGCCACTCGGTCAGGTCGCTCGCGTAGCCGAGCCCGCCCAGCATGATCACGTTCTTCGCGCCGACGGCGCGCACCGTGTTGACGAGGGTCTGCATGCCGGCCACGGAGTAAGGGATGCCGGTGCAGTGACCGCCATGCAGCCAGCAGTGCCAGGCTTCGGTCTCGGTTGCCCCCGGCGCGTTCTCCGGGTACGGCTCGTTGAACAGGTCGAAGATGACGGAGTCGTTGTGCTTGAACACCCCCGCCACCGACCGCCAGAACGGCACGGACTCGGCGGTGTCCGGCATCGGCTTCTGGCACACGGCCCGCGCCGACGAGCAACCGCCTGGCCGGCTGTAGGCGCCGTCTGTCCAGTGCAGGTCCAGGATCACGACCAGGCCGTTGCGGTTCAGCAAGCTCACGAACGCCTCGACGGCGGCGCGGTAACTGGCGCCGCGGTACTTGCTACTAACGTAGGACTCGCCGTTCCAGCAGGCCTCGTTCAGCGGCACCCGCACGGCGTTGATGTCCCACGTCTTCATGGCGTTGACCGCCGCCTGGTTCACCGGCCCGTCGAAGAGGCCCCACCCCTGAACGCAGGCGTACTCGCTACCCGAGCGATCCACGCCGTGCAGGACCACCCGCGCCCCGTGCGCGTTCACCAGGTGATTGCCCGACACGTGCAGGTCCGGTGCCGTACCGGCCGCGGGCGCGAGCGCGGCCGCGGCGGTCAAGGTGACCGTGTCTGACGACTTGTAGCTGCCACACGCGGACAGCGCCACGGCGGTGCACACGGCGGTGACGATCAGGGCAAGGCGGCTGGCAGTCAGTGTCCGCAACATCACAAGCGGAGTATCGAGCAACGGACAGGCCGATGGGGGCGCTTTCACGAAGAGAACGCGGGCTGACAGCGGTTCGCCGATAGCTGACAGCCGGGTGTGCGGTGCCTGACAGCGGGGGGCGCCATGATGGGGTCATGCGAGAAGAAACCTACGCGATCGAGGCGCGCGGACTGGTCAAGCGCTTCGGGAAGACCACGGCGCTGGCGGGTGTGGACCTGACCGCCCGCGGCGGCACGGTGCTCGGCCTGCTCGGCCCGAACGGCGCGGGCAAGACGACCGCGGTCCGCATCCTCGCCACGCTGCTGCGGCCGGACGGCGGCGAGGCCCGCGTCTGCGGGTACAGCGTGGAGCACGACGCCTACCAGGTGCGCCAGCTCATCGGCCTCACCGGACAGTACGCGTCGGTGGACGAAGGCCTGTCGGGGACCAACAACCTCATCATGATCGGGCGACTGCTCGGCCTGTCCCGCGCCGACGCGCGGGCCCGCGCCGCCGAACTGCTCGAGCGTTTCGAACTGACCGACGCCGCCGGCCGGATCGTGAAGACCTACTCCGGTGGAATGCGGCGCAGGCTGGACCTGGCCGCCAGCCTGGTCAGCAGGCCCCGCGTGCTGTACCTGGACGAGCCCACGACGGGACTCGACCCGCACAGCAGGAACGAGGTGTGGGGGATGATCCGCGGGCTTGTCGCGGACGGCACGACCGTGCTGCTCACCACGCAGTACCTCGATGAGGCCGACCATCTCGCGCACGATATCGCGGTCATCGACCACGGGCAGGTCATCGCCACCGGCACGCCGGACGAGCTCAAGGCGGGGGCCGGGCGGCAGGTACTCGAGGTCACTCCGGCCGACCGGACGGACCTCAGCGAGGTCGCGGCGGTGCTGTCGGCCCGGCTGAGCGGGGATCCCGTGACCAGCGCCGAGTCGGGGCGGGTGACCATCCAGGTCGACGACGGCAAGCAAATGCCGGAGATCGTCCGCGAACTCGATGACAGGGGCATCGAGCTCGCCGAGTTCACGCTCCGCAAGGCAAGCCTCGACGAAGTGTTCCTGGCCCTCACCGGCCACACCGCGGAAGACACCACGTCGGCCGCGGCAACCGGGAAGGCCGCCCGGCGGCAGCGAGTAAGGAGTGCCCGATGAGTGTTATGAGCTTGGCCCCGGCCCGGCGGCTGCGACCGGTGACCGCTGTGCGGAACTCGCTCACGCTCACCTGGCGGAGCGTCCTGAAGCTGAGGACGAACCCGGAGGACCTGTTCGGGCTGTTGCTGCAGCCGATCATGTACCTGGTGCTGTTCACCTACGTCTTCGGCGGGTCGATCGCCGGGGGCCCGCACAAGTACCTCCAGTTCTCGCTGCCGGGCATCCTGGTGCTCTCGGTCGTGTTCGCGACGCTCGGCACCGGCATGATGCTGAGCCAGGACGTCGCCACCGGCGTGTTCGACCGGTTCCGTGCCCTGCCGATCGCCCGCTGGGCGCCGCTGGCAGGCGCGATCCTCGGCGACATGGTGCGATACGTCATCTCCGTGGCGGTGACGCTCGGGTTCGGGTTCGTCCTGGGGTTCCGCATCCAGACCAGCCCGTTCGACGCGGCCATGGGCTGCCTGCTCGTGATCCTGTTCGCGGTCGCCATGTGCTGGTTCTCCGCTATGGTCGGCATGCTTGTGAAGTCGGCGCAAGGTGTGCAGCTGTGGGGTTTCCTGCTCATGTTCCCGCTGGTCTTCGGCAGCGACATCCTCACGCAGGAAGCGAAGATGCCGGGCTGGCTGCAGGCGTTCGTAAACGTCAACCCGGTCACGTACCTGACCGAGGCCGAGCGCGCGCTGCTCGCGCCGGTCCCCGGCGGCCCCGCCGCGGCCACGGTCGTGGTGCGCTCGCTGCTGTGGGCGCTCGGCATCTTCGTGGTGTTCGCACCGCTCGCGGTCGCGGCCTACCGCCGCCGGACGGCGCAGTGAGGAAAAGTCAGTCGACGCCCAGCACGTCGCCGGCGTACGCGAGTGCGCCGGCGCGGCTGAGTTCCCGGCCGCGCTGGTACGCGGCATCGAAGGCGGGCTCGCCGAGCACGCCTCGTGCCGCCGCCCGCGCGGCCGGCGCGTCGAGGCTGCTCTCGTCGAAGGCCCCGCGGACACCATGCGCCCCGCCGAGCAGCGTGGCGGCAAGCTCGGCGTCGCCGGCCTGGCCGCGGCGCATCACGTAGGCCGCCAGCGCGTCGAGGACCCCGGCGAGCGGCGGGTGCTCGACCCAGTCGCCGGCCGCGCGCAGGGCCTGGACCAGCAGCTCATGGCAGCGGACCAGATCATCCTCGGCGAGCGTCACCATGGCGAGCCGGGCCTTGACGTGCGCGCGCAGCGACTGCCACCAGACCGCCTGGGCATCCGCGATCGCGGCGAGCACCTGCTCGCAGGCGCGGACCGCCGCGGGGTAGTCGCCTGCCCGCCACTCGAGCTCGGCGCGCAGGAAGCCGAGCCACCGGTCGGTGTCCGGGTTCGTCCCGCGTGCGGCAGCGGACCGTTCGGCCTGGTCGAGGTCGGCCCGGGCGCGGGCGAGGTCTCCAGTCCGCGCGCGGATTATCGCGAGCTTCCCTTCGATGTACGACATGTCTCCCCACGTGCCGAGCTGGCGGCCCAGGTGGCTCGCCTCCTCGAGCTCGGCGATCGATGCCGCGTGGTCGGCGCGCAGCTCGGCGAACTCGGCGAGTTGCGCCAGCGTGATCGCCGTTCCCCAGATCTCGCCGAGCGAGTGGAACTCGCGTTTCGCGGCTAGGCAGTCGGCCTCCGTGCCGTCCATGAGCCCGAGCGAGCTGCGGTTGGACGCGCGGTACAGCAACCCCCACGCCCGCACCCACGGGTCCGGCGCCGTGGTGAACCGCTCGAACTGGGCCAGCGCGAGCTCGCTGTCGCCGTCGTACAGCGTCAGCATCGGCTCGGCGAGCAGCGCTATCGGGTGCACCGTCGCGTAGTCGTCGGCCTGCGCCCAGCGGCTGAGCGCGGCGATCGAGTCGGTCAGCGGTCCCCTGACCGACTCGATGTCCCAGGTCCAGCCCGCCGCGAGCAAGACGCAGATGACCCGCGCCTCGGCTATCCGCCGCGTCAGCGGCGGCACGGGGAGGCCGAGGACATCGCGGGCCAGCGAGTCGCCTTCGCCGTGCCCGCGCTGCACCCAGTAGTACGCGAGCGACCGTATGAACCGCAGCGCGGTGTCCGCGTCGCCGCGGCCGATCGCCCAGCGGAGGGCGGCATGCGCGTTGTCCTGTTCCGCGGTCAGCTCACGGAACCAGCGGAGCTGGGCCGCGGTGCGCAGCAGCGGATCGGCGGTCTCGGCGAGGTTCAGGTAATGGGCGGCGAACGCGTCCCTGACCTGCGCGTCCTCCCCTGCTTCCGCGAGCCGTTCCAGGGCGTAGGCGCGCACCGTCTCCAGCATCCGGTACCGCGGACCGGAATCGGCCGCGGGTTCCGCTACGGTCAGGATCGACTTGCCGACCAGGCCCGACACCGCGGGCAGCACCGCGGCGCGGGGCAACAGGCTGTCCTGGCACACCTGCTCGACCGTGATCAGCGTGGCGCCGCCCGGGAAGAGGGCGAGCCGACGGGCGAGCACCCGCTCCGGTTCTGACAGCAGGTCCCAGCTCCAGTCCACGACGGCGCGCAGCGTCTGGTGCCGGGGCAGCGCGGTCCGGCTGCCGCCGGTGAGCAGCGCGAACCGGTCGTCCAGGCGTTCGGCGAGCTGGGCCGGGGTCAGCGTGCGCAGCCAGACCGCCGCGAGTTCGATCGCCAGCGGCAGGCCGTCCAGCGTCCGGCAGATCCTGGTGACCGCTGCCGCGTTGCCGTCGTCAAGGGCGAACGAGGGCAGCACCGCGGACGCCCGGTCGCGGAACAGCCGTATCGACGAATAGGCCGAGGCATCCGTGGTGTCGCGCTCCTCCGCCGTGGGCGGGACTTGGAGGGGGGTGACCGGCCACAGGGTTTCGCCGGGGATGCGAAGCGGTTCGCGGCTCGTGGCGAGGATGCGAACGCGGGGGCTGCCGGCGAGAATCTGTTCGGCGAGGCTGGCGGCCGCGTCGACCACCTGCTCGCAGTTGTCCAGGATCAGCACCGCCTCCCGGTTGGCGAGCGCGTCGCAGATCCGGCCCACGGGGCCACCGGGGCCGGCGGCCTGCCGCCCGATCACCCGCTCCGGCAGGCCAAGGGCGTCGAGCACCGCGAACGGCACCTCGGACGGCTCGCTGACCGGGGCGAGCCCGGCGAACCACGCCGGGGCGGCCAGCCGGGCCGCCGCCTCGGCGGCCAGCCGGGTCTTGCCCACCCCGCCCGGGCCGGTGAGGGTGACAAGCCGCTCGTCGGCCAGCTTCTTCAGCACGCCGGAGACGTCGTCGTCTCGGCCGATGAAGCTGGTCGGCGGGCGCTGGACGCCGGGAAGACGAGCGGATCTGCCGTCCGGAGGCGGCACGGTTCGTTCAGGATCAACAAAAGGAGCAATGGGCGCGGCGGGCTCCCCTGGCGCGGAGGGCGGCTGGAGCGGGACCTCCTGCCGCAGGATCGCCAGGTAGGTCCCCTCGAGCTGGGCGGACGGGTCCAGGCCGAGCTGGTCGGCGAGCAGGTCACGGGCCTGCGCGTAGACCGCCAGCGCGTCCGCCTGGCGGCCGGCGCCGGCCAGCGCGCGCATGAGCAGGGCGCGTGCGCGTTCGGCGAGCGGGTCGGCGGTGGTCAGCGCGCGAAGTTCGCCGATCAGGCCGCTGGCCTCGCCGAGCGCGAGGTCCGCCTCGATCCTGTCGAGCGCCGCCGTCGACCGCAGTTCCTCAAGCCGGGCGGCGGGGGCAGCGGCGAACCCCTCGTCCGCCACGTCGGCGAGGGCGGGGCCGCGCCAGTCGGACAGCGCCTCGCGGAGCAGGTGCGCGGCGGTGCGCGGGTCGCCGTCGGCGAGCGCGCGGCCACCCGCCCTGGCCCGCGCCTCGAAGGTCATCGCGTCCACCGCCTCGCGCGGGACCGCCAGCCGGTAACCCGCGGGGGACGACTCGATCAGGTCTTCGCCCAGGCCCGCCTGCCGCAGCGTGGCGCGCAGCCGGGACACCAGGGACTGCAGGGCGTTGGCGGCGTCCGCGGGGCGCTCGTCGGGCCACAGCCGGCCGATCAGGGAGTGGGCGGGCACCATCCGGCCGGCGTCGAGGGCGAGCAGGATCAGCAGCGCGCGCAGCCGCCGGCCACCGACCTTGACCAGACGGCCGTCGGGGTCGCGCACCTGGAGCGCGCCAAGCACGCCTATCCGCACCGTTTCCGCCGGGCTAATGTCGGGCACCTCCCGTACGCTCGCTGACCGCCCTTGACCAGTATCGCCCAACGCGATAGATCGCGTCATCCTCTCATGGGCCCCTTATGAGCCGGTCCCGGACGGACCCTTCCATAGCCGTCGCATATCAGTCAAACTGCGGAAAAGGAGCACACCGCTAGGGAGGGAAACATGGCGGCTGCACCGGCGGCACCGGCGGCACCGGCGGCACCGGGCCGGGAGCCTGGGCTCAAACGCTCACTTTCTGTCTGGCAGGCGGTTGGCCTGTCGATGGCACTGATGGCGCCGAGCATGGCGGCGAACATCAACCCGCAGGGCGCGGCCGGCGCCGGGCGAGCGGTGCCGCTCGCGTTCCTCATCGCGGCGTTCGGCGTGCTGCTCGTGGCGTACACGTTCGTGCGGTTGTGCCAGTACTACCGGCATTCCGGATCGGTGTACGCGTTCGTCGGCGCGACCCTCGGGCCGCGGGCGGGCGTGATCGCCGGGTGGGGGCTGGCGGGCACCTACATGTTCTACGCGGTGACGACCGCGGCGGCCGCCGGGATCTTCGGCACTGGGCTGCTCGACGCGCTTGGCATCTGGACGAACCAGCCGGCCTGGTCCCCCATGCTGCTGGTCGGCGTGGCGCTGGCGCTGGCGCTGCTGCTCGCGGCGCTGCCGGCCAGGCGCGGCACGACCACGCTGCTGATCGTCGAGCTCACCACGGTCACGCTTATCCTCGTCGTCGCCGCGGTGGTACTCGTCAAGCTCCTGTCCGGGCACGCGCCGGGCGGCAACCACTTCACCTGGTCGGTGTTCAGCCTGCAGCACGGCGTCGGCGTATCGGCGCTGTTCCTCGGCGTGGTGTTCGGGTTCTTGTCGTTCGCCGGGTTCGAGGCGGCGGCCACTCTCGGCGAGGAGGCGCGGAAACCGTCGAAGGACATGCCCCGGGCGATCATGGGGGTGGCCATCTTCGGCGGCATCTACTTCGTGGTGGTCACCGCGGTGGAGATGATGGGCTTCGGAACGTCGGCTAAGGACCTGGCGGCCTTCGGCTCCTCGCCGTCGCTGCTCGGCGCGCTGGGCACCTCCTACGTCGGGTCGTGGGTCGGGAACATCATCACGCTGGGGACAACGATCAGCGCGTTCGGCTGCTGCCTGGCGTGCACCGTAGGCGCCGCGCGGATGATCTTCGCGATGTCGCGGGACTCGTTCGGCGCGCGGCACGCCGGTGCGACGTCGCGGTGGGGCACGCCGGCGTACGCCACTGGCGCGGTCACTGTGGTGACCGTGATCATTTACGTGGTGTACGTGGTGGTCTCCACGAATCCCTCGACGCTCGCCTTCAACGCGTTCGCGTGGTCCGGCACGATCGGCACGCTCATCCTGCTCGTCGCCTATCTGCTCGCTACGGCCGGCATGACGCTGCTGGTATTCGTCCGGCGCAAGATGCCGTCGGTGCCGTTGTGGCAGGTAGTCGTCCCGATTGCCGCGGTCGTGGTGCTCGGGTACACGCTATACAGGAACGTCTACCCGTATCCGAAGGGCGACGGGGCCTGGTTCCCCATCGTGGCGGGCTGCTGGCTGCTCGCGGCCGTCATCGGCGTGATCGCGGCGCCGGGGACGGCGCGCAAGCTCGGCCGGGCGCTGACCGCGCGGGAAGGGATGGTCGCGGAGAACCTGCTGGTCAGCGATGGCGCAGCGGCCGGCGTCGCGGCGGGGGACGGCGTCACCGCCGCGGAGGCCTAACTACCGGCTAGCCGGGATGCCGGGGGTTGAAGCTAGCACTACCCGAGGACGGGCGCTGCCCGTGATGTGCGGCCCGGCGCCTGGCGGTCAGACTCTTGCACAGTGCTCCGGTCGGTTGGAGCCACCATCCCCCCGGGCCGACCGGAGCAGCTAACCTTCCCGATGCACGAGGCAGGGGTATGGAGCGAACAGACTGGCTGGATGGGGGCCTGGATTCAACCGGAGCGCGGTTCCTCATGCTGACCGCGATCACCCATCACCGCTTTACCTCGCCGACCTGGGGCGAGCGCGAGGTCCGCAAGCTGCACGCCGAACTCGCCGAAATCGACCTGCTCGGATCCCGGACCGTCGACGAGCATAACGAGCCGCGGCGGTCCGTGCGCTCCGGCCGGGTTCTCGCTCCGGACGCCTGGCTGTGGCAGTAACACGGGAGATCTCGTCCGGCCTGGGAGGTTCTGGAGTCACGCGACACCCGCGCGGGCCGCGGTCGGCCTCTTCCGGCTAGCCGCAATGCGCCGTGCGGCGCGGCTGCGGCACGCTGAACTCGTGCCCGTGCGTTGCCTGCTCGTCGATGACTTCAGGCCCTTCCTCGACGCCGCGCGCGGCGTGCTCGACCGCGACGGCGTGGCCGTCGCGGGCACAGCGTCATCCACCGCCGAGGCGCTGCGGCAGGCCAGCGCGCTGTCGCCGGATGTCGCCGTGGTCGATATCGGGCTCGGCGACGAGAACGGCTTCGATCTCGCGCGCCGCCTCGCCGAGCGCGGAATCGCCGTGATCATGACGTCCACGAGCGCGGAGTCGGACTACGCGGATCTGATCGCCGAGACTCTGGTGGCCGGGTTCCTGCCGAAGGCGGAGCTGTCAGCCGGCCGCGTCCGGCGGCTCCTCGGCTTGCCGCAATTCCCGGCTACGTAACGTCGCCGCCTCGGCACGGTGCGGAATAGGCTCTGGCCGCGAGCCCTGGTCATGTATAGCCTGGGGTACCTGTCGGCTAGTTCGTGCTGGTCACGGAGACGGGTATTTGCTCATGCGGGCCATGGAAACACGCCAACGGCGTAGCGGCGCCCGCCTCGGCAGGCGCGCACTCGGCGTCAGCGTGCTCCTGTCAACCGTCATCGGCAGCGCGTTCTTGTTGCTGATGTTCGCCATCGACGCCCTGCGCGACCTGGAGTCCCGCGCGAATCACGCGCTGGAGGTGCAGGTTTCCGCGAACCTCCTGGAGCGGCTGACGATCGACATCGAGACAAGCGAGCGCGGGTTCATCATCACCGGCGACCCGCAGTTCCTCGAGCCCTGGCGGCAGGCCCAGGCCCAGTTCACGCGGCAGGCCGCGGCCCTGGAACGCCTGGCGAGGGCCGGCGACCCAGAACAGGTAATCCGGGCGCACCAGATCACCACGGCAGGCAAGTCCTACATCAGGGATTACTCAATTCCGCTTGTGGCGGCGGCTCAGCGCGACCTGGAGTCCGCCCAGACGGTGGCGGTGACCGAGGATGGGGAACACAGGATCGGCGCGCTCCGGAGCAGATTCGAACTCTTTATGGCCCGGGAGAATCAGATCTTCAAGGAGGGCACGGACCGGGCCGAGGCCTCGGCCACGCGGGCCTTCGCGGCGGCGTCCGTCAGCGTGGCGGGCTCGATCGTCGTCATCATGTTCTCCGGCGGCTACCTGTCCCGGTCGGTCATCCGGCCAGTGCGCCGGGCGGCGGCGATGGCACGGCGCGTGGCGGACGAGGATCTCACGGTGCGGATGCCAGAGACCGGGCCTGCCGAGGTTGGCAGCCTCGAACGATCCTTCAACACCATGGCCGACTCGCTGGAGACCAGCCGCGACCAACTGCGCCGCGTCGCGGACGAGCAAGCCGCCCTGCGCCGGGTCGCGACGCTCGTCGCCCGCGGGGTCTCTCCGCCCGAGGTGTTCGGCGCGGTGGCGGGCGAAACCGGCCGCGTGCTCGGCGCGCGGGTCACCGCCGTCGTCAGGTTCGAGCCAGACGGCACGGCCACCGTGGCTGGCGCCTGGGACAGGCCCGGCGTCCCCGGGCTGGCGCTGCCGCCGGGATCGCGCTGGCCAACTCCGCAGGAGAGCCTCGCCGGGCGGGTACAGCGGAGCAGGGAGCCGGCCCGGGTCCCCGACTACGACGACGAAGGCGAGACCGCGGCGGACTGGGCTCGGCACCTCGGGGTCCGTTCTTCTGTGGGCAGCCCGATCATCGTTGAGGGACGGTTGTGGGGTGTGATCATGGCGTTCTTCGAGACGGTCGCGGCGGATCCGGACGACACCGCGGGACGCCTGCCCGCCTTTACCGAACTGGTGGCCATGGCGGTCGCCAACACCGAGAGCCGTGCTCAGCTAGCGGCCTCCCGGGCGCGGGTCGTCGCCGCGGCCGACGAGACCCGCCGCCGCATCGAGCGCGACCTGCACGACGGGACCCAGCAGCGGCTGATCTCGCTGGCCCTTGAGCTCCGGGCGGCGGAAGCTCGCGTGCCACCGGAACAGCGAAGCCTGGTGGACCAGTGGTCCCGCACGGCTCAGGCGCTGACCGACGCGGTCGAGGAGCTACGCGAGATCTCACGCGGCCTGCACCCCGCGGCCCTGGAGAGAGGCGGTCTCGGCCCGGCACTGCGGGCGCTGGGCCGGCGGGCCGGCGTCCCGGTCACGCTCAACGTGACCGTCACCGGCCGGCTGCCGGAACGTATCGAGGTCGCCGCCTACTACGTAGTGTCAGAAGCACTGACGAACGCCGCCAAGCATTCGCGTGCCTCCAGTGTTGAGGTCGACGTCGGCGTGGCCGACGACACCCTGCGGTTGCTGATCCGGGACAACGGAGTGGGGGGTGCGGATCCGTCCCGTGGTTCGGGCCTGATCGGCCTGAGCGATCGCGTGGAGGCGGTTGGCGGCAGGATCGAGGTCACCAGCCTGCCCGCGGAAGGCACCTCGCTCCTGGTCACGATGCCGCTCCGGGGACCGAACACCTATCGCTTAACGGGCACCGAGGAAGGTGAGCACGGCGAGGATCCGACGATGCACTTCGTCGGACTCCGGGAGGTCCAGCTTCATGAGGATGCTGCGCACATGCTTCTCTACGGTGCCCTCCGTCACGAAAAGCTCGCGCGAGATCGCGCTGTTGGAGCGTCCCTCCGCCATTAGCGCGAGCACCTCTCGCTCGCGCGGAGACAGGACATCGAGCGGGTCGTCAACGCGCCGGGCCGCGACGAGTTCCGCGACGAGGACGGGATCGACGACCGAGCCGCCACGGACGAGACGCCGCAGCGTCTCGGTAAAGTCATCCACGTTGATGACCCGGCTTTTCAGCAGGTAACCGCTTCGCTCGCCGCTGGCCAGCAGATCCATAGCGTGTTCGACCTCGGCGTGGGCCGACAGGACCAGGATCGCGGTGCCCGGGAGCTCCGCCCGGATCTGGTGAGCCGCGTCCAGGCCTTCCGTGGAGTGGCCGGGCGGCATCCTGATGTCCACGATGACCAGGTCGGGGCGCTCCTCGCGGACGAGGGCCAGCAACCGCGCGGCATCGCCGCACTGGCCGACCACGTCGAAATCCGAGCGCTCGAGCAGGCTGGCCAGGCCCTCGCGTAGCAGAACGTCGTCGTCAGCCAGCGCGACCCGGATCCGCTCCTGATCAGACCTCAACGACGACAGGGATGATCATGGGGCGGCGGCGGTAGTTGTCGCTGACCCACTTGCCGATGACCCGCCGCGCGAGCTGGCGCAGCGCGTGCATGTCGGACACGCCGTCCGCCGCGGCCCGTTCGAGGGCGTCCTCCAGCTTCGGCAGCACGTCGGAGAACGCGCCGTCGTCGATGCCCGAGCCCCGGGCGTGGATCTCCGGGCCGCCGGCGATCTTGCCGCTCGTCGCGTCGACCACCATCACGACCGAGATGAAACCCTCCTCGCCGAGGATGCGGCGGTCCTTGAGCTGGGACTCGGTGACCTCGCCGACCGTCAGCCCGTCCACGTAGACGTACCCGCAGGGCACCGCGCCGGTGATGGCGGCCTTGCCGTCCACCAGGTCGACGACCACCCCGTCCTCGGCGATCACGATCTGCTTGGCCGGGACCCCGGTGAGCTGGGCGAGCCGCGCGTGCGCCCGCAGGTGCCGCCATTCGCCGTGCACCGGCATGAAGTTGCGCGGCTTCACCAGGTTCAGCAGGTACAGCAGCTCGCCCGCCGGGGCGTGCCCTGACACGTGCACGAGCGCGGACTCCTTGTGCACCACACGCGCTCCGAGCCTGGTCAACCCGTTGATAACGCGGTAGACGGCGGTCTCGTTGCCAGGGATAAGCGACGACGCGAGGATCACGGTGTCGCCGGCGGCGACCCGGATCGGGTGGTCCCGGCCGGCCATCCGGGACAGCGCGGACATCGGCTCGCCCTGCGATCCCGTCGAGATCAGCACCACGTCACCGGGCGGCATCTCCTCCGCCTCGCGCAGGTCGACGAGCAGCCCGCCAGGCACCCGCAGGTAGCCCAGGTCACGGGCGACGCCCATGTTGCGGACCATCGACCTTCCGACGAAAGCGACCTTCCTTCTGTGGTGCGCGGCGGTGTCCAGGATCTGCTGCACCCGGTGCACGTGCGAGGCGAAACAGGCCACGATGATCCGCTGGTCCGCGTTCGCGAACACCTCGTCGAGCACCGGCGCGATGTCGCGCTCCGACCTGACGATGCCCGGCACCTCGGCGTTGGTCGAGTCGGCCATCAGCAGGTCGACGCCCTCGCCGCCGAGCCGCGCGAAGCCAGCCAGGTCCGTCAGCCGCCCGTCCAGCGGCAGCTGGTCCATCTTGAAGTCACCGGTGTGCAGCACGACGCCCGCCGGGGTGCGGATCGAGACCGCAAGCGCGTCTGGGATCGAGTGGTTGACCGCGAAGAATTCACAGTCAAATGGTCCGAACGAACCGTGCTCACCCTCCTTGACTTCCACCGTCTCTGGTGATAGGTGATGCTCGGTGAGTTTGGATCTCACCAGGGCGAGGGTCAGCCTCGAGCCGATAAGCGGGATGTCCTCGCGCTCGCGCAGCAGGTAAGGGACGGCGCCGATGTGGTCTTCATGGGCGTGCGTCAGCACCAGGGCCTCGACCTGGTCGAGCCGGCCGGCGATGTAGCTGAAGTCGGGCAGGATCAGGTCCACGCCCGGCTGGTCAGCATCGGGGAACAGGACTCCGCAGTCGACGAGGAGCAGGCGGCCGCCGTACTCGAAGACGGTCATGTTGCGGCCGATCTCGCCGAGTCCGCCCAGGCCGACCACGCGGAGCCCGTGCGGAGGGAGTGGGGGCGGTGGGGAGAGTTCCGGATGCGGATGGCTCACCGTGCTAGCCCCGTTCGTCGATCCATGATCTCTAGGGTAGTTTGACGTCACCCGCGGTCAGGTCCTCGCGTAGCTGTCTGCGCTCCGCGTCGTTCGCGGGCAGCAGCGGACCCCGGACGCCGCCGCCCGGGAGGCCGAGCATGTCCATGGCCGCCTTGGTCAGTACCGCCGCCTGGTTGCGGAACAGTCCGACGTTGACCGGCAGCGTCTCCTGGTGGATCTTCCGCGCATCCGCGTTGCGGCCGGCGGCGAAGGCCTCGATCATCTCGAACAGCCGGTCGCCGACGACGTGCCCGGTCACGCTGACGAAGCCGACCGCGCCGAGCGACAGCCACGGCAGGTTCACCATGTCGTCGCCGGAGTAGTACACCAGGTCCGTCTGGGCGAGCACGGTCGAAGTGCCCGCCGGGTCGCCCTTCGCGTCCTTGACGCCGACGATCCGGGGGTGCGCGGCCAGCTTGATCAGCGTCTCCGTTTTGACCGCGGTCGCCGTGCGGCCGGGGATGTCGTAGATCAACAGCGACAGGCCGGTGCTGTCGGCGACGGCGGTGAAGTGCGCCACGAGCGCGTCCTGCGCGGGCTTGTTGTAGTACGGGGTGACGACGAGCAGACCGTGCGCCCCGGCCCGTTCGGCCTGCCGGGCCAGTTCCTGGGTGTGCGCGGTGATGTTGGTGCCGACTCCGGCCACTACCTTGGCGCGGTCGCCGACCGCCTCGAGCACGACCCGGATGAGCCGTTCCTTCTCCGCGTCGGTAGTCGTCGGCGCCTCGCCGGTGGTGCCGTTGACCACCAGCCCCTCGTTGCGCATGTCGTCCACGAGATAGGTGGCCAGCCTGGCCGCGCCGTCGTAGTCGACGGCGCCGTCTGCGGTCATCGGAGTGATCATGGCCGTCATCATCCGGCCGAAGGGCGCAGTCGTCGTGGTCATAGCCGAACGTTACCCCCACACGCAGGCCCGAACCAGCGGCTAACCACGTGCCGCAACGATTCGTCAATAGTTAAGAGTCTACTTGAGTATTGGCCGGGTGAACCCTACACTCAAGCGTGTGGTTAACCATTTGGCCGACCTGGACCGGGTCTTCCAGGCGCTGTCCGACCCCGGGCGGCGGCTCATGCTGGAGCGGCTCAGCCGCGGCCCCGCGTCGGTGAGCCAGCTCGCCGAGCCGCTGGAGATGTCCCTGGCGGCGGTCCTCCAGCACGTGCAGGTGCTCGAGGCCAGCGGCCTGGTCCTGTCGCGCAAGGCTGGCCGGACCCGGACTTGCAGCCTCAACGCGGAGGCGCTGCGCTCGGCCGAGTCCTGGATAGCCGAACGTCGCGGGCTCGCGGAACGCCGTCTGGACCGCCTGGGCGAATACCTGCAAGGCAGGCTCAACCAACCTGAGGAACCTGAGGAGAAGCAATGACAGAAAGCTCCGTCAAGCACGGCACCTTTGTCGTCGAGCGGCACTACCCGGCTCCCCCCGCCGCGGTATTCGAAGCCTGGGCCGACGGTGACGCGAAGGAGATCTGGATGGACGATCCTGACTACAAGTCGGACGGCACGCCGTACTCGCAGGACTTCCGGGTCGGCGGGCACGAGCGGTTCGGCGGCCTGAACCCGGACGGCAGTCACTACCGGTACGAGGGCCGGTTCTATGACATCGTCCCTGACCAGCGCATCGTCTACAGCTACGAGATGTACGAGGGACAGGACCGATCGTCGATATCGCTGACGACCGTAGAGATCGTCCCGGAATCGGACGGGACACGGCTCACCTATACCGAGCACGGCGCCTTCCTTGACGACCTCGACAAGCCGGAGGGGCGCGAAGAGGGCATCGCGTTCATCCTTGACGGCCTGGCTAAATACCTAGCCGCGCGTTCCAAGGGCTGACGGGGCACGCCATGCGGACGCTTGTGCTGAAGATGTCTGACTACTCCCTCGACGGAGTGGTCGCGGTCGAGGACACCGAATTCTTCGAGTTCTGCCGTGAACTTCCCGACGACCCGGAGGCACTGGCCAGGAACCGGCGCGCCCTGGAGCGCGCCGACGTCCACATCATGGGCCGGGCCGCCTACGAAGGGATGGCGGGGTACTTCCCGACGGCTGACGACCATCCGTACGCCGAGGTGATGAACGCGGTACCCAAGGCCGTCTTCTCCGCCACGCTGACAACGGCCGACTGGAACAACACGGTGATCGTCCGCGGCGACACCGCCGCCGCGATCGAGAAGCTGAAGCGAACCGGCATCGGGGAGATCCTCGCGCATGGCGGGATCGGCTTCGCCCGGTCGCTGATCGGCCTCGACCTGGTCGACGAGTACCGGCTGGCGGTCTTCCCGTGGATGGCGGGCAGCGGGCGGACGCTGTTCGGCGACCTGGGCAAGCCGCGCTCGCTCACGCTGGAGTCCGCCGTCCCGTTCGGCAACGGAGTCGTGGAGCTGACATACCGGCGGGCTTGACCCCGCTCCGGCGCTGGGCCCGGAGGAGTAACTGGTGAGACAGCCGGGGCGCAAGAGCGGGATGTGCCGGTTGCCGACCGCGCCGGTCGCGCCGGTCGCGATGGGCAACCGGCAGCCCGCTCGGAGCTGACCCCCAGCAAGTCACACCAGCCCCTACCGTTTACTAACACACCTTGCGGTTGTTTTCCTTGGGCACTCTGGCTCGCTTCGGCGAGATGAATGTCCAGTTCAGCTGCCTATAACAAGCTGAATGGGCCATCCACTTGGTGCGGCGGGCCTGGCGCGGGCGCGGGCGGGACTGCTACTGGTGCGGGCGGGACTGGTGCGGCAGGACGGACGCTGGGGCGGGCGGGACCG
>DATMKQ010000424.1:0-6923 GCA_035571275.1 Trebonia sp. | reverse complement strand
GACACCGTGACCACGTGACGCGGACCCGCCAGTCGGCGGACCGCTGTCTCCGCGTCGCTGCGGTCATCGCGCCAGCCCGGTGTTCATACCCTAATCGGTTGGCCGCGGGTTGGGGCCGATGACGCGCCGTCGGCGCCTGCCGGATTCGGGGGAAATGTGCGGCGGGCGCGTGATCGTGGATCAATTTACAGGTCGGGGCCCGCATTTCGATCCACGTTAATCGAAATTACTGTTCACTAGGCGCCGAGGCGGCGGGTCGGCGGGTTAGCTTTCTGCGGACAGGACGTCTAGCGCGTGCTGGAGGTCTTCTGGGTACGGGCTCTCGAATTCGACCCGGCGGCCGTCCGCGGGGTGCTCGAAGGACAGCCGCACGGCGTGCAGCCACTGCCTGGTCAGGCCCAGGTGGGCGGCGAGCACCGGGTCGGCGCCATAGAGCAGGTCACCGCAGCACGGGTGGCGCAGCGCGGTCATGTGGACCCGGATCTGGTGGGTGCGGCCCGTCTCCAGGCCGACGCTGACCAGGCTGGCGGCGCGGAACGCCTCGATCGTGTCGTAGTGGGTGATGCTCCGCCGCCCGTCCGCGACGACGGCGAACCGGCCGTCGCCCGATGGATGCCTGCCGATCGGCGCGTCGATCGTGCCGCGCAGCGGGTCGGGGTGCCCCTGCACGAGCGCGTGGTAGGTCTTGGACACGGTGCGGTCGCGGAACGCCTGCTTGAGCACGCTGTACGCGCTCTCGCTCTTGGCGACCACCATCAGCCCGGTGGTATTGGCGTCAAGCCGGTGCACGATGCCCTGACGTTCGGCCGCGCCGCTGGTGGCCACCGTGTGCCCGGCGGCGAGCAGCCCGCCGAGCACAGTCGGGCCGGTCCAGCCGGGAGTCGGGTGCGCGGCGACGCCGCGCGGCTTGTCCACCACGACGATATCGTCGTCCTCGTAGACGATCACCAGCCCAGGGACGGGCTCCGGCTTCGCCGCGGGCACGGCCTGCGGCGGCAGCGTCACCAGCAGCGGCGAGCCCGCGAGCACCCGGTCGGACTTGGCGGCCGGCTGGCCATCGAGGAGGACCTGGCCGGCGCCGATTAGTTCGGCCGCGCGCGACCGGGACAGCCCGAACATCCGGGCGAGCGCCGCGTCCAGGCGCTCCCCGTCCAGCCCCTCGGGGACGAGGACGAAGCGCTCGGGCGAGGTCACCGGTCCGCGTCCGCCGCGTCGTGGTCGGGCGGCGTGTCGTGGTCGGGTGGCGCGTCGTGGTCGGGCGGCGTCGCGGGCGCGGGCGCGTCGTGGTCGGACGGGGCCGCGGGCGCGGGCGCGACCGCGGCGCGGTCGCCTCGCGTGCCGTCCAGGTGGTAGCCAAACATCGCGAGCAGCACCGTCAGGATCCCGCCGCACACGATCGCGGAATCGGCCACGTTGAACACCGGCCAGTACCTGGTCAGCTCGATCCAGTCGACCACGTCGCCGCGGAAGAGGCCCGGCGCGCGGAAGATGCGGTCCGATAGGTTCCCCAGCGCCCCGCCGAGCAGCAGCCCGAGCGTGATGGCCCAGCCGAGGCTGCGCAGATTCCGCGCGGTGCGCACGATGTAGACGACGACCACAGCGGCGATGGCGGTGAACACGATCGTGTTCCCCGTTCCGACGCTGAACGCCGCCCCCGAGTTGCGCAGCAGGTTGAGCATCAGGACGTTGCCCAGCACGTGGACCGGCTCGCCCGGCCGTAGGTGCACCACCACGAGGGCCTTGGTGATCGCGTCGGCGGCGAGCACGAAGACCGCGATGCCGAGCAGGACCCAGACCCGGCGCCTGCGGGTCGCCTGGGTACCGGGCGTACCACGCGTACCGCGCGTACCGGGCGTACCGGTCGCGGAACTCAGCGGCGCTCCTGGCGCTGCTTGCATTCCACGCACAGTGTCGCTCGCGGAAACGCCAGGAGCCGCGCCTTCCCTATCGGCTTGCCGCACGATTCGCACACTCCATATGTTCCCGCTTCAATCCTCTCAAGCGCGTGCTCGGTCTGCTCGAGAAGCTCGCGCGTGTTCCGGGTGAGGGCCAGTTGTTGCTCACGCTCGAACAGCTTGCTGCTGGCGTCGGCCTCGTCGTCGCCCGCCTCGGAGACCGCGTCGCCAAGGCGCGCGGCGATCGCAGACTCCGCCTGGCTGATCTCCGCGGCAAGGGCGACCGCCTCGGCCTTGAGTTCGGAACGGACTTCTTCCAGTTCGGCGTCGGTCCACGGCTCCTCGCCGGGCCGCACCGGAAGGTCAGCGGCACTCGCGCGCGGCGCGGTGGTCATGGAGGCCTCACCCTTTTGCGGATCATCGAATTCGGACAGTGAAGGATACGACTCCACGGCGCCGCAAGCCAAACCAGTGCCGCAAGCCAAACCAGTGAGGTCCGCTCGCCTCCAGGCGCTCCGGTTGGCTCCGAGGAATTGATTCGCGGCGATTTCGCGTGGTCAGATATCCTGGTTTCGCGGTGATGGGGACAGCTGCCGCGGCATGCTGCGAGGAGCGACCCGGGGACGGTGCGAGCCCGGGCGCGTGCGCCGTGGACCAGATCACCCCGGAGCGGCCGGAAGAAAGGCTGAGGTCCAGCGAAGGCTGGCGGCCGAGTAGAACCGGCGCAATCGAATTCGAGTGGGCCGAACGGGAGCGTTGCGACTGTCTCGCCGGCCAAGGAGGGTGGTACCGCGGGGCGGCGCGCGAGCGTCCCTCGTCCCTCTGGCGAAGCGAATGCGTGCGCTGGAGGAAAACCCGAAATGTCGGATTTGAGGGCAAGGCAAGACGTAGGCGCGGCCGGGCGTGAAAAGCGCGCCGTGGAGCGGAAGCCTGGCGAGGCCATGCCCGCGCTCCCGATGCACGCGGACTTCCCCGCGATCGAGCACGAGATGCTGGGCCGGTGGAATCGCGCACGCACCTTTGACACGTCGCTCAAGCAGTCAGAAGGCCGTCCGCGCTGGACGTTTTACGAGGGCCCGCCGACCGCCAACGGGATGCCCGGTGTGCACCACATCGAGGCGCGCGTCTTCAAGGACCTGTTCCCCCGGTTCAAGACCATGCAGGGGTTCCAGGTCAAGCGCAAGGCGGGCTGGGACTGCCACGGCCTGCCCGTCGAGGTCGCCGTCGAGAAGGAACTCGGCCTGTCAGGCAAGAAGGACATCGAGGCGTACGGCGTCGCCGAGTTCAACGAACGGTGCAGGGAGTCTGTGCTGCGGCACGTGGACGCCTTCTCCGCCCTCACCGAGCGGATGGGCTACTGGATCGACCTGTCGGACGCCTACCGCACGATGGACCCCGATTACGTGGAGTCGGTGTGGTGGGCGCTGAAGAGCATCTTCGACAAGGGACTGCTCATCCGTGACTTCAGGATCAGCCCGTACTGCCCGCGGTGCGGCACCGCGCTGTCTGACCACGAGATGGGCCAGCCCGACGTCTACCGTGAGGTGACCGACCCGTCAGTGACGGTCCGGTTCCCGCTCACGTGGGTCCCGCCGGACGTGAACCAGCACCTGGCCGGCGCCGACCTGCTGGTGTGGACGACGACGCCGTGGACCCTGGTGGCCAACACCGCGGTCGCCGTGCACCCGGAGGTCGAGTACGCGATCGCCCGCAAGTCTGGCGACGGGGACAAGGTCGTGGTCGCCGAGCCGCTGTTCGCCCGGGTGCTAGGCGAAGGCTGGCACGTGCTCGCCACGGTGCGCGGTGCGGAGCTGATCGGGGCGCGGTACCAGCGCCCGTTCGACCTGGTGGATATCCCGGACGCTCACCGGGTCGTCGCCGGGAATTTCGTCACCACCGAGGACGGCACCGGGCTTGTCCACCTGGCACCGGCGTTCGGCGCGGACGACATGGAGACCTCACGCGCCAACGGGCTGCCCGTGGTGAACCCGGTCCGGCCCGACGGGCGTTTCGAGGAAGGGCTGCCGCTGGTCGGCGGCATGTTCTTCAAGGACGCGGACAAGCCGCTGACCGCGGACCTCGCGCGGCGCGGGTTGCTGTTCCGGTCCGAGATGCACGCGCACAGCTATCCGCACTGCTGGCGGTGCAACACCGTGCTGCTGTACTACGCGGTGCCGTCCTGGTTCATCAAGACCACCGCGATCAAGGACCAGTTGCTCGCTGAAAACGAGAAGACGAACTGGCAGCCGGTCACGATCAAGAACGGCCGGTACGGCGAGTGGCTGCGCAACAACGTGGACTGGGCGCTGTCCCGGACCAGGTACTGGGGTACACCGTTGCCGCTGTGGGAGTGCCCGTCCGGGCACTTCACGTGCGTCGGTTCGCTCGCCGAGCTCGGCGGCCTGGCCGAGCAAGACCTGTCGGGGCTTGACCCGCACCGGCCTTATGTCGACGACGTCACGTTCCCGTGCCCGTCGTGCGGACTTTCCGCGACGCGAGTCCCCGAGGTGATCGACGCCTGGTTCGACTCGGGGTCGATGCCGTTCGCGCAGCACGGCGCGCCGCTGCGCAACCTCACCGAGTTCGAGCACTCGTATCCCGCGCAGTTCATCTGCGAGGCGATCGACCAGACGCGGGGCTGGTTCTACTCGCTGATGGCCGTGGGCACCCTGGTGTTCGGGCATTCGGCGTACCAGAACGTGGTGTGCCTCGGGCATGTCGTGGACGAGCAGGGCCGCAAGATGTCCAAGCACCTCGGTAACGTGGTGGAGCCGATGGGGCTGATGAACGGGCACGGCGCGGACGCGGTCCGCTGGTTCTTCGCGGCGTCAGGGTCACCGTGGGGGGAGCGCAGGATCGGGCCGTCGGTGCTCGACGAGATCGTGCGCAAGGTGCTGCTCACCTACTGGAACACGGTCTCGTTCCTGGTGCTGTACGCGAACGCTTCGTCGGCGGGCTCCGGCGCGGCGTGGATGCCTGAGGACGCCGCGTGGGCGCCCGCCTACGGCGACCGGCCGCTGCTCGACCGGTGGCTGCTGTCGGAGCTGCACGCATGCGTGCGGGACGTCACGACGGCGCTCGACGCATTCGACACCGCCACGGCGGGACGGCGGCTGGCCACGCTGATCGACGACCTGTCGAACTGGTACGTGCGGCGTTCGCGGCGCCGGTTCTGGGACGGTCCGTCGTCTGCCGACGGCGCGGCGGCGTTCGCGACGCTGCACGAGGCGCTTCTCGTCCTGACCAAGCTGATGGCGCCGATCACGCCGTTCCTCGCCGACTACGTGTGGGGCGTGCTGCGGCCAAGGGACGCGCCGGAGTCCGTGCACCTCTCGTCGTGGCCCGCGTACGATCCCGCGCTGATCGACGAGTCGCTGTCATCGCAGATGGCCCTGGTCCGGCGGCTCGTCGAACTCGGCCGGTCGGCGCGGTCGGCGGCGTCGGTGCGGACGAGGCAGCCGCTGTCGCGCGCGCTCGTCGGCGCGCCCGGGTTCGCGACACTGCCCGCGGCCCTGCGCGCGCAGGTCGCCGAGGAGCTCAACGTGAACACGCTCGAACCGCTGGACGCGGCGGGCGGAGAACTGGTCTCCTACACCGTGAAGCCGCAGTTCAAGTCGCTTGGCCGCCGCTTCGGCGCCTCAACGCAGGCCGTCGCGACCGCGATCCGCGAGGCGGACCCGGCCGCTCTCGCGCACGCGGTGGCGTCCGGGTCGGCGTCAGTGTCGGCGTCCGTGTCGGTGCCGTCGCTTGGCGAGGTGTCGCTGACGGCTGAGGACCTGGTCGTGACGCAGACGCCGGTCGAGGGCTGGGGGGTGGCCACGGCCGACGGCGAGACCGTCGCGCTGGACCTGCACGTGACCCCGCAGTTGCGGGGGGAAGGCTGGGCCCGCGAGGTGATCCGGCTCATCCAGGACGCGCGCAAGAACGACGGCCTCAACGTTACCGACCGGATCGCGCTGCGCTGGTCGGCCGCCGACGCCGAGCTTGCGGCGGCGCTGACCGAGCACCGGGACCTGATCGCTGGTGAGGTGCTGGCGGTGTCGTTCGGAGCTGGGGAGGAGCCTGGGGACGCTGAGGCGGGTGCGCCCGGGAGCGCCTGGTTCGAGCACACCGATGACGACCTCGGCCTGCGCTTCTGGCTGACGGTGGCCGTCGGCACCTAGCCGTCCGGCCGCCGAGGCCCGGAGATACAGCTGTCTCCCCAGTGGCCTCTTCCGCACCGGAGTCGCGAGGCGATTTGCCCGGAATGCCGGAACCTCGAATGTGGGCATTCCGGACAGGTTAGTTGGTACGAAAGATCGTGTGCCCTGGGGGTTAGACGATCTTTCACGTTGTCTGACCTGCGGCGCTGGGGCGGGTCGGGTGCGGGGTTGGTGTTACCAGGAGGGCACGAGCCAGACGACGCTCCTGGGCCGGGGCGGTCCTGAGTGACTTACTCCGCTTCGCTGTCGGGCTGGCAAGCGCGGCAAGGGGTGCAGCCGGTCGCGCTTGCCTCGGGCACCGTCATCTTCTGCACGTCGTCGTCGCCCATAAACCGGATGAGGATGCAGTTCGCGGTGTGGTACCTCGGGACCCCGGGGACGACGGTGACTTGCTTCGCGCTGGTGTAGTCCGGCGCGGTGGTCTGGCCAGCGTCGTTTCGCCCCTCGGGAGCGCTGGCTCCGGCCGGGACCGGTCGTGTGGCCTCCGCGGCGGCGGCGTCGGTGTCCGCGGGGTCTCGGGCAGTGATGTCCGCCGGGACGCTGTCGGCGACGTCAGCCTGCGCCGACTTGACGCTGGTCTTCGCGTCGGCGCTCTTCGCAGCGGCGCTGTCGACGTCGGCGCCTTTCGGGTCGGCGCTCTTGGTGTCGGGGCTTTTCGGGTCGGCACTCTTGGCGTCGGCGCTCTTGGCGTCAGCGTTTTGGGCCCGGCCGCCTTTCGGGTCGGCGGTTTCGGCGGTTTCGGCGGTTACCGCGGAGTCGCGGTCGCCAGTAGTACCGGCAGCGGCCGCGCTATCGGCCACGCTGACGCCCGCACCGTGATCAGCGG
>DATMKQ010000423.1:0-7558 GCA_035571275.1 Trebonia sp. | reverse complement strand
AGCCGGGGGTGCCGTAGCCGGGGGTGCCATACCCCGGAGTGCCGTACGAAGCTCCGCCGCGGTCCGCCCCGCCGTACCCGGGTGCGCCGTATGCCGGGCCGCCATGGTCCGCCCCGCCGTACCCGGGTGCGCCGTATGCCGGGCCGCCATGGTCCGCGCCGCCGAAGCCAGAACCGCCGGGGCCGGGATAGTCCTGAACGCGATTCCCCTGCTCCGCGGTCGGCACTCCGTTGCTACCGGCCTGCTCGGCTTTCGGCGCGAACCACGACCCTGGTCCGTGGCCGCCCGCGCCGTCCTGGCTGGCGCCGGATCGGTGCCGGCCGCGGCCTTGTGAGTCGCCGTAACCCCCGGTCGGCCCCTGGTAAGCGCCGCCGCCGAAGCCCGCGCCCGCTCCCAGGCCCGCGCCCGCTCCCGCGCCGAGGCCGTCAGCACCCGATACGACGCTAGGTGCCGTCGCGGCGGCCGGCGGCTGCCACGTTGCCGTGCCTGGCCCGTAGGAGTATCCGTCGTCGCTCGCCCCCTGGCCGATCGCCCCGGGCACGGACACTTGCCCGCCGGGCGGCAGTACGGCGGGGAGCGCCGCGCGTGGCCGGCGCGCGGGCAGCATGCCGGCGGAGTTCTGCCCGTCGGAAGGCGCGCCGGAAGCCTCCGGCTGAAACGGGGGATCTGACCCTGGCGACATGGCTATTCCGTTCCGGGATGCGCCTCACGCGCATCATATTTACGAGGGCCGAGGCCGTTTGGGGGTGAAGGCTCCTGGCTGCTGCCTCTCCGGCCCGAAGTGGAACGGAGCCGAGCCCTCAGACGAAGCCGTTGCGGCTGAGGCTAGCCGGGTCGGGCTCCGCGCGGGGCAGTGATACGTCGCCGGTGACGTCCGCGGCGAGCCGGATGCGGTCTCCGTCGACGAGCCGGACCTCGGTGCCTGGCAGCACGCGGTCGCCGTTGACGAAGGTGCCGTTGGTCGATCCCTCGTCCCGGATCGAGGCCCTTCCTCCATCGTCGACTACGACAGTCGCATGCCGCCGTGACACGTTGTCGTACTGGCCGAACGCGGCTGCGACCAGTGACTGGGCGGGGTCCCGCCCGAGTATGACCGACGTGCCGGCCGGAACATCCACGTTCCCAGTGGGGAATGAGATGCGCAGCACGACGGGGGAGATGCGACGTCGTGCGCCTGGCAACGGCTGCCTGCACTGCGTGCAGACGACGTCGGCGGGGTCTTGTGGCATCGCGCCGCAGTTCGGGCATACCGCCCTGCCGTCACCCGGCCGGAGGTACTGCTGTGAGACCGTCGGCGATGGCATGTCGTCGTCGGCGTACGGTGCGTGCGGCAGGTTGGCGCCACACCGGAAGCAGATTAGGTCCTCCGGCTGCACCTTGACGCCGCAGTCTGGGCAGGTCAGGATCGCCATCTCCTCGCTCTCAGGCGGTTAGCCGTTGTCAGCTAGCTTACCGCCCGATAGGCCATCGGCTCCAGGGATCGCGCACTCCGCACGGGCGATCACCGACCGCGTCGTGTCAGGCTGCCCCCGGGCGGGCGCCCGGCCAAGACAACCAGTCCCGTCCCGCCGCGAGGACGGCGATGAAACGCGTGGTCATCGGGACTAAACGAGTGATTACGAACTCGTGAACTGCCATGGCGTCGCCGCCCAATAGAAAATTCCACAATCTTGTACCGAACGGCTCGGTGCCCTGCTATCCGGTATCGTCCGCCCCCCCTTGCCGGGCCGTGGCGACGACGGGCGCCAGTCCTTGTCGGCTCGGGCGTTAGGAAACCGCCCCCTGGGCCATGCCGCGCGGTCCTGGCCGACATCACCACTCCTGAGCGGGTATTCTCACAGCCGCGTGAGCAGCCGCCCCCGACCCGCAGCTACGTTCGAGTGACTCCCCGGATCGGCACGGCCAGGTTACGAAGGATGTGCGGATCTTTGCCAAAGTTCACGGCGATTCCCGCCGAATGCCCGGTCCAAGGCTCCCAATTGATGATTATATGTCCCTACCCGTTTTGTAACGCTGGCTGGAAGAGCGGGCTCGGCGGACCTGTCGTCTTCGCGCAGCAGCGCTCGTTGCTGAAGTAAGGAGAGGGAAGTGCCGATGATGAGCGGCTTGCCCGTTCGTTGCCGGGCGCAGGTCCAGATGGCCGTTACAGCTGCAAGGTGTGTGCGTAGTGCGTAGAAGATCGGTGACCAACGGAGACGGCGCCCAGACGCCCGATTCCGCCCTCCCGGGGAAGGGAGGCGGACCGCTGGCTGTCGGCCCAGGTCCAGGTGGACCCGGCGGCGGCTTCGGCAGTGTCCCCGGCGGTCAGGATCCAGACCAGTCCGGGCCGGGTGGCCTGCCCGTGCCAGCGACGTCATCGCGCCTCCCCGTTGGCGCCGGCGGCGGCGCCCCGCGCGGAGGCTCGCGGCTTTCACTGAGCAACTGGCGAGTTCGCTGGCGGCTCATCGCGATCATCGCGGTACCGACCGTCACCGCCCTCATCCTGGGCGCGATCCAGATCTCGAACTCGGTCGGCAACTACACGTCGTTCAAGCGCGTGCAGACGCTCGCGAACCTCAACTCCCTCGTCGTGAAGGCCGTCGGCCAGCTCGAAGACGAGCGGGACGACACCGCGGGCTACGTCGCGGCCGGCCGGTCAAGTCCGTCCATGCTCGGCATCGTCACGCAGGACCAGGCCAGGACGAACGCGACGCTCAGCGCGATCAAGGCGCAGGCCGACAACGTCGTGGGGGACGGCAGCTACCAGGCGCAGACCGTGCTCGACCTGCAGAACGGCGTGCTGTCCGCTATCGCGGACCTGCCGGAGATCCGCGATGCCGCGCTCAAGACCCAGTACCCGGCGGTCGCTGTCATCCAGGACTACGACACCCGGATCGCCGCCTTCGACACCTTCAGCAACGACATCGCGGCTGGCAGCGGCAACGCCACGCTCCAGAACTCCGTCGCGGTGCTCAACGCGCTGCTGCGGATGGAAGACGACGCCTCGCTCCAGCGCGCTTACCTGTACCAGGCGCTGTCAACCACGCCGCCAATCCTGACGGCGGACGCGCTGAGCAAGCTGACCCAGGCGGAGTCGCAGCAGTCGGCGGACACCAGCCAGTTCGGCACTGTCGCGTCGGTGGCCGAGACCCAGACGCTCGACAACACCGTCAGCGGCGAGCTCGTGGACGCGTCGAAGAGCGAGGAAGAGCTCGCGATCGCTCTCACCGGCAAGAGCGCGGCGCTGTCCATCGGCACCCAGTCGTCCTGTGCCGCCGGCACATCGCAGGCCCAGTGCTGGTACACCTCGCAGAGCACCCAGATACAGGACATGCGCCAGGTCAGCGACGGCCTGGTCGGCCAGATCACCACGCAGGCGAACTCGCTGGAGTCGACCTCGCTGCGCAACGCGATCATCATCTCGCTGGCGACGCTGCTCCTGCTGCTGCTCGTACTGCTGATCACCACGTTCGTGGCGCGGTCCATGATCCGGCCGCTGCGCAAGCTGCGGGCCGACGCGCTCGAGGTGGCGGGCAGCAAGCTGCCCGAGATGGTGCGCCGGCTGAGTGAAAGCGAAGGCGGCGACGAGACCATCGAGATCGAGCCGATCGGTGTCACCTCGACAGACGAGATCGGTGAAGTGGCGCGGGCCTTCGACCAGGTACACAGGGAAGCCGTGCGGCTGGCGGCCGACGAGGCCATGCTGCGCGGCAACCTGAACGCGATGTTCGTCAACTTGTCCCGTCGCAGCCAGTCGCTGATCGAACGGCAGCTGGCGCTGATCGACAACCTGGAGCAGAGCGAGCAGGACGCGGACCGGCTGAGCAGCCTGTTCCGGCTGGACCACCTGGCGACACGTATGCGCCGCAACTCGGAGAACCTCCTGGTTCTCGCCGGCCACGAGGCGTCGCGGCGGTGGAGCCAGCCGGTTCCGCTCGTGGACGTCCTGCGGGCCGCGATTTCCGAGATCGAGCAGTACGAGCGCGTGGTGCTCAACGTCCAGCCGGGCATCCAGGTCGTCGGCCAGGCGGTGAACGACGTGGTGCACCTGGTCGCGGAGATCGTCGAGAACGCGACGACGTTCTCGCCGGAGGACACGCAGGTCTACGTGACCGGCCAGCCGCTGACCAGCGGCGGCGTGCTGCTCGACATCACGGACAACGGCGTGGGCATCTCCGAGCAGGAAATGGCGCACGCGAACTGGCGGCTCGACAACCCGCCCGTCGTGGACGTCGCCGTGTCGCGCCGCATGGGCCTGTTCGTGGTCGGCCGCCTGGCGGCCAGGCACGGCGTGCGGGTCAGGCTGCGGCACGCTCAGTCCGGTGGTCTGACGGCGCTCATCTGGCTGCCGGAATCGGTGGCGGCCCCGGAGGCGACGCAACCGCTCGGGCGGCTGCGCAAATTCGAGCCAGAAGACTACGGGCCCGCCCCGTCGCTGTCCGCGCCGACTCCGATCGGCGGGGGCACCGCCCCTGGCGCGTTCGGCGGCCAGTTCAGCCTGCCGAGCGGCCCGGGTGCTCCCGGCGGCCCGGTTGGTCCTGGCGGCCCCGGTGGCGGTCCTGGTGGCCCCGGTCGCCCGGCCCCTGTCGGCGACGCCGGCGCGTTCGGCGCTGCCTCGTCGGCTGCCGCCGCGGCGTCCCGGATACCCAGGTTCTCCGGGGGTGCGCCAAACGACAGCGGGACCGGCGGGTTCAGCGTGTTCGGCGACAGCGCCAACAGTGGCGTCCTGGGCGGTGGCCCCAGCGGCCCCGGTGGCCCCAGCGGTCCTGGCGCCCCGAGCGGCCCGGGCGGCCCGCTGCCCGTGCGACAGCCAGGCGGCCACCCCCTGCACCCATCCGCTCCCGGTGCCCCGGGCGCTCCGGGTGCCCCAGGCGCCGGAGGTGGTCCCGCGTTCGGCCGGACCGGCGAGACCGGCGGCGGCGACTTCGGCACCGCGAGGATGCCCTCGTTTGGCGGTGACGGCGGCGTTGCTGGCACCGGCCCGCTGCCGACCCTGGGAGCCGGGAACAGCAACGGCAACGGCTCGGACGGGACCAAGGTGACGGTCCCGCCCGTGGGCAGTCCTGCGCAAGACCAGCGACTGCCGATCTTTGATTCGCTAGAGTCGGACTGGTTCCGGCGAAGTGGCAAGTCGCTGGGCTCCAGCCCCGCGCAGGAGAAGGCGGACGCGTGGAGCTCGCCGGCGGATGAAGGGTGGCGTGCGGCGCGAGTTGCCGCTTCGCCGGCGGCGGCAGAAACCACGACAGCCGGGCTGCCAAAGCGCGTCCCGCGCGCTAATCTCGTGCCCGGATCGGTTGGTGGAGGCGAGGACAATGAAGTCGCGCCGCCCGTCCGGTCAGCGGATACAATCCGCACCCGGATGGCGAGCTTCCAGCGTGGCGTGCGCGAGGCGCGCGCGGCCGCACCCCAGATCGAGGAGCCATAAATCGGATGAGATCCACGGATAGAGTTCTCAGGACACGAGTAGGAGCCTGTATGAGCGGGCGAGGAGAGGAGCGCGCGTGAGCACGCCAGGACGCCCGGTCCAGGACCTCAGCTGGCTGATCACGAACTTCGTGGAACGGGTCCCTGACGTGGCCCACGCGGTCGTGGTTTCCTCGGACGGGCTGCCGCTCGCCTTCTCTGCGGGGTTCCCGCAGGAGCGCGCGGATCAGCTCGCTGCGGTCACGTCGGGCCTCACCAGCCTTACGCAAGGTGCTTCGCGGGTCTTCGAAGGCGGCGCGGTCGTGCAGACCGTGGTGGAGATGCAGCGCGGTGTGCTGGTCATCATGGCGATAAGCAATGGCGCCAGCCTGGCGGTGCTCGCGGCTTCCACCTGCGATCTGGGCCTTGTCGCCTATGAGATGACCCTGCTGGTAGAACGCGCGGGCAGGGTGCTCACCCCCGCTACGCGTGGTGGCGTCATGCAAGGTGCAATGCCGGGAGATGGAAGAAGATGATGAGCTCGGGAGGCTCGATCACTGGAGGGCGTGGTGGCGGGTCCCGGCCGCGGTGACGACCGCGGCGTTCCTGCCTGGCAGGGACCCAGCCGGGCAGGACCGTGGGACGAACCGCCGCAGAGGCAGCCCTATCCCCAGGCGCAGCCATTCGCTCCTGCCGAAGAGGAGAGCAGCTCAACCCGGCTAGTCCGGCCGTACACCGTAACCGGTGGCCGGACGCAGCCGCGCTACAAGCTCGCACTTGAGGCCTTGGTCACCGCGACGGTCTACGAACCGCGCGATCTTTCTGTGCTGGCCCCCGAGTGCCAGGCGATCCTGCAGTTCTGCTTGGACTGGCGATCCGTCGCCGAGATCTCCGCGGTGCTGAGACTGCCGCTCGGCGTGGCACGGATCCTGGTGGCGGACATGAGCGCGGACGGTCTCGTGCGCATCCACCAGCGTGACGATTCGGAAGGCCGCCCCGACCTTCATCTGCTCGAAAGGGTGCTTAGTGGACTCCGTAAGATCTAGCGTCGCCCGGCCGCACGGCGGCGGCGACGCTTCGGCGATGACGTCGGTCAAGATCGTCGTCGCGGGGGGCTTTGGCGTGGGCAAGACGACTTTCGTGGGCTCAGTGTCGGAGATCACTCCGCTGACCACCGAGGCGGTCATGACCGTCGCGAGTACCGACGTCGACGACCTTTCGCACGTCCCCGACAAGAACACCACGACCGTCGCGATGGACTTCGGGCGAATCACCCTGGAGAAGGACCTCGTGCTGTACATGTTCGGCACGCCCGGACAGCACCGGTTCTGGTTCATGTGGGACGACCTCATCCAGGGCGCCATCGGCGCGGTCGTGCTCGTCGATACCCGTCGGCTCGCCGACTCGTTCCCAGCCGTCGACTACTTCGAGGCGAGCGGACTGCCGTTCGTCATCGGCATCAACGGGTTCCACGGGCAGTTCCCGCACCGCTCTAACGATGTGCGCGAGGCGCTCGCGATTCCGTCGACCGTTCCGGTGATTCCGTGCGACGCGCGCAACCGCGAGTCGACGAAGGCCACCCTGGTAACCCTGGTCGAGCACGCCATGTCCATGCAGGCGGCCGGCCGCTACTGACAAGCGGCGTAGCTAACGAGCGGGGCGCGATCCACGCCCCGCACGTCGCCATGCCTGGAGCGTCCCACAGATCCCTCCCGCGAGCCGGGATTGCCGGGATTCCCGGGACGAGCGTGCCCGTTTCTCGCCACGCCATGCGCGACCGCCGAGTGCGGTAATCTTGCGCAAGGTATGGGGCGGTAGCTCAGCCGGTCAGAGCAGCGGACTCATAATCCGCCGGTCCTGGGTTCGATCCCCAGCCGCCCCACCAGCCACGCGCGGCCGTCTGCGAACGCCGCCGGTCAGGTGTGCGCGCCGAAGACTTCGACCTTGCATCGCGCTACACCGCTGCGTTTGATCCGTGCGTCGGCGGTGATCAAGGAGACGTTGAGGGCTTCGGCCAAGGCGACGTACTGAGCGTCGTAGGCGGACAGGTTGGCATGAAGGATCTTCAGACGAGGCCACAAGGGCAGCACGTCCTGCCGTTCGACGGGGAACGCGCGGTAGTTGGAGAGCGCGGCGTCGGCTTCTCGTTCCGAGATTTTCTGTCCGCGCATGAGCC
>DATMKQ010000422.1:0-2534 GCA_035571275.1 Trebonia sp. | reverse complement strand
GGGCAAAGGGGGAGGGCGGCCGGGCAAGGGGGAGGGCTACCGGGGGTAGACGGTCCGCGGCCGGGGACGGTTCTCGGTGGAGCCGGTCGCGGTCCCCTAGCCGGCGAGGCTCGGCGATGAGCTGCGCGTCCTCCTGTATGGTGCCGGGTATGCGCAGCGTTGAGCCCGAGGTGTTCCTGGTCGCTAGGCCGCAGGTCGACTACGAAGCGGTCGCCGCCTACCTGCGGGAGGTCGGCGGGGAAAGCTGGCTGGAGCGGCTGGACCGCGACCAGCTCGACAACGACGCGCAGAACCTCGCCGAGTTCGCCGGGAAGATGTGCTACCGCTCGTGGGAGCCTGGCCTGAACCCGAACGTCCGCAAGGTCCGCGACGACCAGGTCAAGTACCTGGAGAACATCCTGAGCAGCGGCCACGGCTCGGTCCTCGAGCACGTCAGCTTCACGTTCGTGTTGCATAACGTCAGCAGGGTGTTCACCCATGAGCTGATCCGGCACCGTCCGGGAACGGCGATCTCGCAAGAGTCGCTACGGTTCGTTCGGCTCGATGAAATTCCTTTCTGGTTCCCCGAATGGGCACGTGACGATCCGGAGCTCATGAAGCGCGCGACGGCCCTGCTCGGCGAGATGGAAGCATTCCAGCACTGGATGTCCGAGCATTTCCGGCTGGACGAAGATGCCGTGCGCATGCACGAGAAGAAGGCCAAGACGTCGTTCATGCGCCGGTTCGCCCCCGACGGGGTGGCGACCGGCCTGGTGTGGACCGCGAACATACGATCGTTGCGGCACACGATCGAGGCGCGCACCGACCTGGGGGCGGAGGAGGAGATCCGGCTGGTGTTCGGCAAGATCGGAGAGGTCATGCGGGCCGAGGCGCCGGCTCTGTTCGGCGACTATCAGGTGACCGACGGCGCATGGGTGCCCGGCTGGCGCAAGGTCTAGCCGCTCAGGCGATTTCCTCGGGCAGTTCATAGTCGGGAAGGTCGAAGTGCAGCAGGCCGGCTGGCGCGCCGGCGTCTCGCAGCACCTGCACGGTGCTGACGATCATGGCGTCCGGGCCGCTGATGTACACGTCCCTGTCCTGCCAGCGGGCCTTGCGTGCTAGCGCGGGGATCGTCCCGTGCCTGGTGCCCTCCGCCATTTCCTGGGAGGTCGCGGCGATGACCTCGAGCCACGGGCTGTCCCTCTCCATCTGCCGAAGCGCGGGCAGGTCGTACAGTTCTGACGCCGATCTCGCGCCGACGTACAGCACGACCTCGGGCGGCTCGCCGCAGCCGGCGAGCGCCTCGGCGACCGCCTTCAGCGGCGCGAGCCCAGTGCCGCCGGCCAGGCCAAGCACCGGCCGGCGTCGGCCTGACTCGGTGTCCGGGGTCATCACGCCTTCGGCCCGGCCGAGTAGCAGGATGTCGCCTGGTCGCGTGTGGTGCACGAGCGTGTTGCTGACCAGGCCGCCGCCGATCGCGCGGACGTGCAGCGTCACCGAGCCGTCGTCGCGCGGCGCGTTGGCGATCGAATACCGCCGCCACACCCGCGGCCAGCGCGGCGTCTGCACGGTCAGGTACTGACCGGGCCGGTAGGGGAACGGTTCTGACGGCCGCACGGTCAGCACGGCGATTCCCGGCGTGCGCAACTCGTGGCCGGTGACCTCGGCGGTCCACCACGCCGGCGCGTGCTCGGCGTCCTCCTCGGCCGCGCCGATCATGATCTCGACGGCTTGGTCGAACGCGACCTCCCAGTCCACGGCCCTGTCGGCGGCGGTGGCGGGTGCGAACCTGGCGGCGGTGGTCAGCAGCGCGGTGCGGACTGACGAGTAGTGCTCCTTGCGCACCCCGAACTTGCGGTGCGCGCGGCCGAGCGCGCTGAGGTACCCGGTGAGCTCCGCCACCGCGGCCGGGTCGCTCGCGGCCGCGGGAGCCGTCAATGCCATGATCTGGCGAAGCGCGCGGTAAAAACGCTGTCGCTGGGCGTGCATGGCGGCCGGAAACATCGCGCTGATCTCAGAATCCCCGGCAAATAGATGGGCGTAGAAATAAGTCATCGCCGCGTCAGAAACAGCTTCCTTCAGGAAGAATGGCGGTGGGGCCGGGGCCGGTGTCCCTTTGCTGCCGGACGGGTGCGACGTCACAGCGCACAGTGTTGCACCCACGGCAGGGCGTCACAATAGAAATCCCGCATGACGGGACCGACATAGCGGGATTGGCAGGGAGGGCGCGATGAGCCGTCCGATCATCGGTATCACGAGCGAGCTCGAGGCGGCTCGCTGGGGAGACTGGATCAGGGAGGCTGTGGTCTCGCCCGTCAGCTACACCCGGGCCGTGGAGCGGGCCGGTGCGGTCCCCGTTGTGCTGCCGCCAGTGCCGCCCGGCTCGGTGCGAGCCCTGGTCACCGGGTTCGGGGGACTCGTCTTCACCGGGGGCAGGGATATCGACCCGGGACTGTACGACCAGGAGCGGCTGGACGACACCGATCCGCCCGACTATCGCAGGGACCGGTTCGAGCTGGCCCTGATGCGCGCGGCGATCGAGGCGGGGCTGCCGT
>DATMKQ010000421.1:0-8978 GCA_035571275.1 Trebonia sp. | reverse complement strand
ACCGGGACCAACACCCAGCTGAACGGGGTCTTCGCGCGTACCAATGCGGACGCGTGGGCGGTCGGCGAACAGTACAGCTCCCCGATCGGACCCGTGGCCTACCGCTGGAACGGCAGCGCCTGGTCGCTGGTTTCTACGCCGGCGCTGACCAGCAACTCGAGTTTCACCGCGGTGGCGGCGGACAGCGCGACCGACGCCTGGGCGGTCGGGTTCAGCCAGACCGCGGGCTAGCGGACACCCTCCGCGCTGTACGAACGCTGGAACGGCACCGCCTGGAGCGTGGTGCCCGGGCCCGGTGCCACGCTCAACGCCGTGGTGGCGCTGAGCCCCACCGACGCGTGGGCGGTCGGTCTCGGCGGTGAGGTCGAGCAGTGGAACGGCACCGCCTGGGCCAGCGTCGCGGTGCCGAATCCGAACCCCAGCGACACCGCGGGCAACAACCTGACCTCGATCACGGCAGTCAGCGCTTCCGACATCTGGGCTGTCGGCGAGTTCACCAACACGAGCTACACCAACTCGGCCTACGCCGAGTACTACGACGGAAGCTCCTGGACCGTGTTCATCCTCCCGCAGCCCGATATCAGCGGCCCGAGCAGCCCTGTCTTGCACGGCGTGACCGCGGTGGCGTCCAACAACGTCTGGGCCGTGGGCGAGAACGAGGAGGTGCCCGGGCTCGGCATCAGCACCCTGATCGAGCATTGGAACGGCTCGGCCTGGAGCATCGTGGCGAGCCCGACACCGGGCGCCTACCCGATACTCAACGCCGTAGCCGCGCGCGGTGCTACCGACGTGTACGCCGTCGGCTCCAACGAGCCCTCCGTGAACGGCGGTGTCGAGCAGGGGCTGATTTTGCGTTGGAACGGCAGCTCGTGGTCACAGGATTCCGACCCGACCGACGGTAGCTACAGCCCGCTGTACGGTGCGTCGACGTTCCCCGGGGCGAGCAGCGAGTGGGCGGTAGGGATCAACAGCTCCGACACCGGTCTGGTCCTGAGTCACGGCTGACCCCGATTAGGGTTCTACCGTGGCACCCCTTCCCACGGAAGTGGACAGCATCGTTGTCGGCGCCGGAACGGCGGGTGCGGTCGTGGCCGGCCGCCTCGCGGCGAGCACTTCCGACCGCACGCTGCTGCTGGAGGCCGGGCCGGACTACGGGCCGGCCGACAGCGGTCGCTGGCCGGACGACCTTCTCGACGCGACGAAAGTCGCCCAGTCGTCCCACGACTGGGGCTACACGGGCGAGTTCGGCGGGAAGAAGATCCAGTTCAACCGTGCGCGCGTGGTCGGCGGATGCTCCGCGCACAACGCCGGTGCGGTGGTGTTCGGGAGCCGCTTCGATTACGACGGCTGGGCGGCCGCGGGCAATCCTGGCTGGTCGGCCCGGGAACTTCTGCCGTTGTTCACATCGGCGTGGCGCCAGCTGCGGGTGCGGCGGGTGGGTCTCGATGAGCTGACGCCGTTCCAGCGCGTCTTCAGGGATGCGATCGTGGCGGACGGGATCCCCGCGGTGAAGGACTTCAACGACCTCGACCAGAACGCCGGCGTTGCGCCCTTCCCGGTCAACATCGACGGGGTCACCCGGGTCAACAGCGCGTTCGCGTACGTCGATCCGGTCCGTGACCGGCTCATCGTGGCCGGCGATGCTCCTGTCGAGCGGGTGCTTGTCCGCGGTGGCCGCGCGGTCGGCGTGGCCGTGCGGGACGGGCAGCGTCTGACGGAAATCGGGGCGTCGCGAGTGGTGCTTTCCTGCGGCGCCTACGGAAGCCCCGCGGTCCTGCTCCGGTCCGGTATCGGGCCCGCCGACGAGGTGACCCCCATCGGGGTAAAGCCCGTGCTTGACCTCCCCGGCGTCGGCCGTAACCTGCACGACCAGCCGTGCCTTGAGGTCCGGTACGAGGGAAGCGCCGAGCTGATCGAGCGGATGGAACGCCACCAGGCGCGAACAGGCTGGCGACCCGACGAACAGGTGATCGCGAAGCTCCCGTCGACCGGCTGCCGGCAGGGGTTCGACCTGCATATCTACGCGGTCGGTGGCGGTGGCGCTGGCGGTGGCGGTGGCGGTGGCAAGGCCGCTTCGAATTGGTACTGGATACTGGGGGTCGCGTGCCTCACCCCGCTCTCGCGCGGGAGCGTGCGCCTGACGGGTCCCGGTCTCGACGACCAGCTTGTCATCGATCACCGCTATCTCAGCGATTCCGGTCGATACGACCGGGCCCGGCTCGTCGAAGGCGTCGAGCGCGTGCGCGAAGTGGCCGGGGCGCCGGAGCTGCGACGGCTTCTCGGCCGGGAGACGAGCCCCGGTCCTGAAGTCTGCGGGCGGCAGGCGATCGACCGCTTCCTCGATCACGCCGCCGTGCATTACTACCACCCGGTTGGGAGCTGCAAGATGGGGCCGGCGAGCGATCCGGATTCCGTCGTCGATGCTGAGGGCCGGGTGCACGGGATCGAAGGTCTCTACGTGACGGACGCGTCGCTCATGCCGACTGTCACTTCCGGGAACACGAACATGCCGACCGCGGTCATCGGCGAGCGAATCGCCCAGTCGCTGCTCGCTCGCTTACCTGGCTGCGTGGAGCGGTCAGGCGTCGTAGAACGGGACGCCGGTGCCCGGCCGGATGGTGCCCGGGACCAGCACTCCGCCGCCGCGCAGGCCCGGGCAGGCCTGCGCACCCAGCCAGCCGGGCTGGGACTGCCGCTGGCCGGGCAGGTAGATGACGACCTGGCCGTCCACCGGGTGCGGGCAGACGGCGCCTCCGTCGTGAATGATCAGCCGGAAGTACGCGGTCGCACCCGGATTCACAGTGACGAGCGGGCCTTGGCCCGACGCGGGAAGCTTGCTGCCGATGATGTGTCCGTTGCTGTCTCGAACCGAGGCGCCTGGAACGCCACGCAGCGAGCAGGCGTGGCGGCCCTCGTTGGTGATCTCCACGACGTAGCCTTGCCCGCCGGCGAAGCCGTCACCAGGAATTCCCGCCCAGACGAAGGCCCCGCCCGGCAGCGCCGGCTGCGCGTTGCCACACGCCGGTGCGGTCTTCGCCGGGTGTTGCACCGCGGCGCTGTCAGACGTCGACGCAAGCGCCATCGGTGGCACCAGGATGGCCGCTGCGGCGATGGCTGCCGCCACCGTCAGTGGCTTGCTGATGAATTTCATATCGGGTCCCCTCTCCGCTCGCAAGGGGAGAGGGCGGCAGACGCCGCCAGATACGTACCGGGTCACGGTCGAAGCGCGCGTACCCCGAGCCGCTCCAGGCGGGTGTTGCTGAACCGTCCTTCGGGATCTAGGCGCTCGAACAGCGCTCGCGCGTCGCCAAGACGGGGGTACAGCGATTCCAGCTGGCCGGCCTGGACGCGTGAGACCTTGCCCCAGTGCGGCCGGGCCCCGAACGGCGCCAGTGCCGCCTCGACCTCCCGTACCGCCGCATCGACCTGATCGGGAAGCTTGCGCCAGGTGAAGTGGATCGCCAGCGTCTCGCGATCGTACGAACCGCTCAGCCACAACCGGTCGGCGGCAGTCGTGCGGATCTCAGAGACGAGCAGCAGCGGACTCACGAGTCGCGCCAGGTGGCGCACGGCGTCGAGGGCCGCCGCTGCGTCCCGCCGGTCGACGAAGTACTCCGACTGGATCTCGTCTCCGTTGCTCGGCGTGGCATCGAGGCGGAAATGCGGGAGCCTCTCCGACCATGGACCGGGCACGCCGTGCGCCGTCAGATTGTCGGCGGGAGCGTCAACCAGCCGCGGCGGGCCAGGATCCCGCAGCGCGCCGAAGAAGTCCCCGGGAACGGTGTCGTCTTCCGGTCCCGCGAGCCGGCGCTTGACCCACGCTTGAACCGAGTCGCCGCTCCAGTCGGTGAACAAGCTGACACTGTAGGCGGCGCCCGTCACCTCGTCCACGTCGGCGAGCACGCGATCCCACGGCAGTCCGGCGTACACGTCCTGCCTGACCAGATAGCTCGGCTCTACGTCCAGGGTGACACGCACGACGACGCCGAATGCGCCAAGGCCTACGGCCATCCCGTCGAAGTCCGGGTCAGACCGGCCGGCGTGACGGAGTTCGCCGGCCGCGTCTACGTAATCCAGGCCGGCGATCGCGGCGGAAAGAATCCGGTTGCGGTTCCCCGATCCGTGGGTTCCCGTGGCGACAGCGCCGGCGACCGAGATGTGCGGCAGCGAGCCCATGTTGCCAAGCGCCCATCCGCGCTCTTGAAGCCACGCCGCGACGACGCCGTAGGTGCTGCCGGCACCGACCGTCACGGTTCGCGAGTTCTCGTCGAGGTCGGGATCGGGCGCGATCCCCGTAACCGATACGAGCGTGGCCCCGTTGTCCGCGAGGTCGTTAAAGGAGTGCCGCGTCCCGACCGCACGGACGCGGCCGCCGCTCGCGACGACAGCACGGCGGACGTCGTCGATGGTGCGCGCGGCGATCACCTGGCGTGCCGTGAACTGGTACGTGCCCGCCCAGTTTTGCAGCTCAGAAGTCACCGACACCTACCCCGCGCTGATGCCCTCGTCCAGCGGTTCGGGCACCTCGGGGAGCACGCGCTCGAAGTAGGAGCGCGCGGCCGCCGTGGTGCCGACGTCACGGCCGGCCAGCTCCGACATGTACCACCGGTGCTCCAGGATCTCATGAAACACCTCCGCCGGCGCCAGCCGGCCGCGCAGGCCCTCAGGAATCGCCTCGACGACGGGATCGTATACCTCGGTGAGCCAGCGGTTGGCCGCGACGATCTCCGACACCGGGCGGCGTTCCTTCTGCTCCAGGTACGCGCGGAACGACGCGATGTCATTCAGCAGCCTGCGGGCTTGGTTCTCGCCCGCCTCGATCCCCGTCCGCAGGAACAACTTTCTGACGTGATCACCCGCTTCCGCCACGCGAGTGTGGACCCGTAGGCGGTTGCCGTCGGGGGTGCTGATCAACTCGACCTCTTCAGCGGCAAAACCTAGCTCGTTGAGACAGCGCAGCCGTTCGGCGATCCGAAAACGCTGCTCGGTGAGCGGGATGATCTCTTCGCGGGTGAGCTCGTTCCACAGCCTTTCGTAGCGGCGCTGCAGCTCCTCGGCCATTTCAAGCGGGTCGACACCGGCCGGCAGCAGGTCTCCGGCCTCCAGGTCGAGCAGTTCCGCGTACACCCGCTCGACGGCGAGCTCTAGGTCATAACCGCGCTGGCCGTCGGTCAGCTCCGGATGCTTCTCGCTCGTTTCCGTGTCGACGAGGTAGGCCTCGAGCGTGCCGGCGTCGTACCGGAACAGTGTGTTGGACAGCGAGCAGTCGCCCCAGAAGAATCCGGACAGATGCAGCCGGACCAGCAACTCAACAAGCGCGTCAAGCAGCTTGTCCGTGGGCGGGCAGCTGCCGCGAGGGCTGGAGAACACCGCCCGGTAGGTCGTCGCGAACGATAGGAACTTGGTTACCAGGATCGCGTCGGCACCCGGGCCCAGGCCCACCGCCACCCCAACGACCTCGACGGCCGGGATGCGCAGCTCGGCCAGCGCACGCAGCAGCCGGTACTCCCGGCGCGCGAGCCGTTCGCTGAGGGATTTCAGCGCGTAAAGCGTGCCGTTGTCATAGACGAAGCGGACCACGTGGCGTGAGATCCCGCGCTGGCGGATCTCCACCAGCCGTTCGTCCTGCCACTCCTCGAGCGGCTCGGTCCACGGCAGGCTGAGTAGCCCGGCGGCCTCCTCGGCCGGAGGACTGAAGACGAAGCGCACGGCAGACAAGCATCCTCTATTGAGGCCGGCCCGTCCAATTTGCCCCTAACTGCCCGGGCTCTGCGCCTCGGCGGCCCGCTTGAATCCCGCGGCCTCCATCGCCAGGTACCGGCGCGAGCGGGCGTGCGTGAGGGCATATATCGGCCGCGCGAGCGGCCCGTGCATCCGGAGGGTGAGGGTCACTACCGATCCCTGTCCGTTCGCGTCCACCGTATGGCCGCCGGCAGAGGTCACTCCCGGGAAAGATGTCTGCCACAGGAAGGAGTGGCCGGGCTCCATCTCGGTCACCCGCCACCGGGCCTGCGGGAGCCGCGGCTGGCGGACGATAGCCTCGCTGCCCACCCGCAGCGGCCCGCTGTCCACGCGCCGCACGTCGCTGACGCTCTCGATCATCTCGGGCCAGCGTTCCACATCGACGAACAGGCTCCACACCGCCTCGGGCGGCGCGCCGACGGCGGTCGTCACGTGATGTTCCATAATCATCGGTGTACCACACGGCAGAACCCTCGCCGATAGACGCGTCGGAGGAGGTCACTTGGCATACGAGCTGACCACTTGGTATCCATGGCGACCACGCCGCCCCTGCCCATACCCGGACATAACGGGCGAGGAAATTGTCATGGCGTATACCTAGTGGTCGTGGTGTATACCAAGTCGTCATGCGAGTGGCTGATGTGGCGGTTACCGGGGGCGGGGCGCGGCGGCAGGGGTGTTCACGAGCTGGTCGAGGACCGCCGCTAGGTCGCGCAGGCGCTCCAGGTGAGCTCGGGTCAGTTCCTGCATGATCCGGTCGCCTTCGGGTGTCAAGCGGACACGGATGACCCTGCCGTCCCCTGCGTCAGACGTCCGCGCCACCAGCCCCCCGGCCACGGCCCGGTCGACGAGTTCCACGGTGCTGTGCGGCCGCTGCAGCAAGTAGCCGGCGAGATCGCCGATCGTCGGCGGCTGGTCTCCCGGGTGGCCCTTGATCGCAACAAGAAGCTGGTGCTGGACGTGCGTAACGCCCGCCGCGTGCGCCTGGTCTTCGCTCCAGCGCTGAAAACGGCGCAACGCGACGCGGAAATCAAGCAGCTTCTCGAAATCTTCCCGGGTGAGATGGGTCATCGTCATCTTCCAAAGATTGCGGGTGGGGCCCGCAGTCATCGTATCCAGCGCAGGCGGCGCGCCCGTGGGGCAACAGCGGCAGCGATTTATATATCGTAGCGTTCTCACTATATCGTGTCACGATATAATGAGTTTCGCGGATGGTGATGGCGGGTAGGAAGCCCCCGCAGCCAGAACCCCTCGCCGTAGCCGCGCCGTCCCGAGCGCCGCGGCCCGTAACCGCGGGGGATGCATGGCCGGACCGGGGCGCTTGCCGGTCATCACGCCCATGCTCGCGACCACGGCGCGCGATCTGCCCGCCGACGACGGCGCCTGGGCGGCGGAGATCAAGTGGGATGGGGTCCGGGCGCTGGCCTTCGTCGCGGCCGGGGAGATCGTGCTGCGCGGCAGGGACGGCAAGGACATCACGGCCACCTACCCCGAAGTCGCCGCGGACCTCGGCTCGACGGCGCGCGGGCGCTCGCTCATCCTGGACGGGGAACTCGTCGCCTTCGACGGGCCGCGCCCAAGCTTCGCGCGGCTGCAGAGAAGGATGCACGCGGGGCGGCCCACCCCGGTGCTCAGGTCCGCCGTTCCGGTCAGCTACGTCGCCTTTGACCTGCTGCACCAGGCGGGCCGATCGCTGCTGCGCAACCCGTACGCGCAGCGCCGGGCGCTGCTTGACGCGCTCGGCCTGGGGACCGGCACGGTCAGCGTGCCGCCCTCGTTCCCCGGCGAAGTGCAGGCGGTCATCGACGCCAGCAGGCAGCTCGGCCTGGAGGGAGCGATGCTCAAGCGGCTGCGCTCGTACTACTACCCCGGCCAGCGGACCGGTTCGTGGCTCAAGGTCAAGCACGTGCTCGCCGCCGACGTGGTGATCGGCGGCTGGCTCCAGGGAACCGGCTCGCGGGCATCTCTGGCCGGGTCCGTGATCGTGGGACGGCCCGGCCCGACCGGACTGGACTACCTCGGGCAAGTCGGTTCCGGCTTCACAGCCCGCGAGCAACGCGAACTGACGCTGCAGCTCAGGCAGCTCGAGCAGGCGCACTCCCCGTTCGCGGGGCCGTTGCCGCCTGCCGTTGCCCGCCGGGCGCACTGGGTGCGCCCGGCGCTGAACGCCGAAGTCACCTACGGCGAGCTGACGCCCGCCGGGCGGCTGCGGCACCCCGTGTGGCGAGGACTTCGGCCCGCGTGACCCGGGTGCCCGTCAGTTGAGACCTTTCTTTTTAGTTGGCCACTTTTCACGGAACTTGGCCGCTCATAGCTCCCAGGGAATCCGGTCAGCCCTAGCAGGTGTCCGGTCTCACTGATGCTGGCCGAGTCTCAGTTTTTTGCCGGTTAACTGGCCTTGTGACCCTAGTGCGCTGGCCACATACGTTCACCGGGTGCTGACATGCCGCGGTGATACGCCCACACTCGATCTGGGCCAGGCGCGAGAACGTCGAGCTGTGCTTCACGCCCACGAACGCATCCTGGGCCAATCCGATCGAGGCGCGGTTCGGTCCGGTACGCACCTTTGTCATGGGCGGCTCTGACCACCGGAATCACCCCGCGCTGGCCCGCAAGCTGCAGGCCTGCCTGCGCTGGCGTAATGCCCACGCCCCCGCCACCCCGGCGTGCTGGCCGCCCAGGGCCGCGGACGCGCCCGCATCCGCAGCGAACGCCAGCAACGCTGGGGCGCCCGAAACCTAAAGCTGCATAACCGAGCCGGTGAATCCCGCCCCCTGTGCGTCACCACAAGCCGTGCGGGTCCCGAGCCGGCACAAGGCATAATTTGACCAAACGGGCTGGCATTCCCGCCTCCCGCCACCGACTCGCCTCGGATGGTCCATCATGGCTGGCCAGCCAGAAGTAATCGGGTTGCTCTACCGGGCCGACTGGACCCGCCTGTCCCTGTCCGCCGAGGTGCGCTTCGAACAGGACGGTGACCTGGCCCGCCGCCGGGAAGTGGCGGTCCGGACGGAGTCGATGCGGCGGATGGGGTTCCGCCCCGGAGCTCCCGGCATGCCGGACGTGGAGCAGGAGCCGGACGACGAGCGGGGCGGCTATCACCGGTGGCGCGCGGCCTTGCTGATCGCGCCCGGCCGGCGGTACCGCCTGGAGTACGAGGGCGACCACGGCGGACAGGCCGACGGATCTGACGGCGAGCAGGCCTGGACGCTCCGGCCGCCGGACCCGCCGCCGCT
>DATMKQ010000420.1:0-6596 GCA_035571275.1 Trebonia sp. | reverse complement strand
CTCGGTCAGCGCCTTCGCCCAGCGCTCGTCGACTAGTGCGACGAGCGGCGCGTCGAGGTCTGTCGCCGCGACGACGCTCGCCGCGATGTGCACGTCCTTGGCTAGCAGGCCGAGCGCGAAGCCGGTGCCGTAGCGGCCGGTAAGAACCTCCGTGTCGAAGGTACCGCTGACGAAGCTCCGCCCCGTCGAGGCGTTGATGATGTCGATCATCGTGCGGGTATCCAGACCGAACCGCTTCCCCGCCACCAGCGCCTCGGCGGTCGCGCAGTGGGTCGCGGCGGCGACGAAGTTGTTCAGGGCCTTCATCGCGTGCCCGCTGCCCAGGCCGCCGGTGACGAACTGGCTGGCCGGGTCGCCGAGCACCCGCAGCACGTGCTGCGCCCTGGCGACGTCGCCGGGCGCCCCGCCGACCATGATCGCCAGCTCGCCGGTGACGGCCCTGGAGACTCCCCCCGACACCGGCGCGTCCACCACGTTCACAGCGAACGGCTCGAGTTCGGCGGCGAGCCGCAGCGTGTCGGACGGATCCGACGAGCTCATCTCGAGGACGAGCGCCCCGGGCTGGAGCGCCGGCCCGATCCCGCCGTCGTCGCCGAGCAGCGCGTCGTGGACCACGGTCCCGTTCGGAAGCATGGTCACCACAATGTCGGCAGCCGCGAACGCGGCGGGCGCCTTCGCGACCGTTACGCCCTGATGCTCGTGCTCGGCCGCGAAGCGGTTCTCGGTCGCCGGGTCCCTTACGATCAGGGCGAACCCGGCCGCGTGCAAGTTCCGCGCCATCGGCCAGCCCATGTTGCCAAGCCCGACGAAACCGATGGTGAGGCGCTGCTGTTCGCCCGTGTCAGTCATGTCAGCTGCCTTCCGCTGATGAGCCGCCTAGTCGCCTCGATTCTCATCGAAGGCTGGCCTGGCGGCCATGTCGGCGGAGACGGAAACGTGCCGGTGCGTTTAGTGGAGATGGCCGGGCTCGCGGCGCGAGGCGCGAGGCGCCGGCCGGGTGGCTTGACGCTCCCGGGTGGCTTGACGCTCCCGGGCGCGGGGGCCGGGGACGGGAGCCGGGCGTGGGAGCGAGGGACGGGAGGGGTGGCGGGCAGGTGGTGTTGGTTACGGGGTTAGGGCTCCGTCGGTGCGGGGGCGGAAGGCGGCGAAGGGGTTGGTGACGACCAGTTCGCGGCAGGCGAATCGGTAGACGGTGGCCGGGCGGCCGCCACCGGGGGCTGAGCGGGTGACGTCCGACGTCGGCTCGATTACTCGTCGACGGGTCAGGATTCGCTGCAGGTTGGTCGCCGACACCGGGTGGCCGAGCGCCGCGGCGTACACCTCCCTCAGCTGGGCGATCGTGAACGTCTCCGGAGCAAGCGCGAACCCGATGTTGGAGTAGGACAGCTTGGCGCGCACCCGTTCCCGCGCGGAGCGGATGATCGAACCGTGGTCGAACGCGCATTCCGGCAGCTCGTCCACGGGATACCAGGTCGTGTCCGCGGGCAGTCGCGGCCTGGCGCCGGTGGGAACCAGCGCCAGGTACGCGGTGGCGAGTACCCGGCCGCGCGGGTCGCGAACCGGGTCGCTGCGCGTTTCGAGCTGCTCGAGGTGCGCGATTTCCGGGATGTCCACTTTGCCGGCGAGGTGCCGGCTGGCGGACGCGCCGAGTCGCTCGGTGGCGCTCAGCTGTCCCCCAGGCAGCGCCCACGCACCGGCGAACGGCGACTCCGCGCGCCGCCACAGCAGTACGTGTAGCCGGCCCTTGCGAACCTGGAAGACGACCCCAAGCGCCTCGTGACGGAAACAGTCAGCAGGCACATGCACATCGTAGCGATCCTCCGGAGTTTTCGACTCATAGTAGAAATCCTGAAGTTATCGACTTATAGTCGATAACCATGAGTGCAGAGCTTCCCTGGGCCGAGCGGATCAGGCAGCTAGCCGCCGAACGCGACGCTGTGATCCTCGCCCACAACTACCAGCGCCCCGAGATCCAAGACGTCGCCGATCACGTCGGCGACTCGCTCGCACTGGCCCGCCTGGCCGCCGCGAGCACCGCGCGCGTCATCGTGCTCTGCGGCGTGTACTTCATGGCGGAAACAGCGAAGATCCTCACTCCTGAACGGACCGTGCTGATTCCCGATGCCGCCGCTGGCTGTTCGCTGGCGGACAGCATCACGGCCGACCAGCTCCGGGCTTGGAAGAGCGAGCACCCTGGCGCGGCGGTCGTCGCGTACGTGAACACGAGTGCCGACGTCAAGGCAGAAGCCGACGTCTGCTGCACGTCGGCCAACGCCGCCGAGATCGTCTCCGCCATCCCCGCCGAACGCGACGTCCTCTTCCTCCCCGACCAGTTCCTCGGCGCGCATGTCCGCCGCGTGACCGGGCGCACGAACCTGCACGTGTGGCTCGGGGAATGCCACGTGCACGCGGGGATAAGCCCGGAGGCGCTGCGCCAGAAGGCGGCGGCGAACCCCGCGGCCGAGCTGTACGTCCACCCCGAATGCGGGTGCGGGACCAGCGCGCTCTGGCAGACGGGCACGGGCGACCTACCGATGGAACGGACCAAGATCTTGTCAACCGGCGGAATGCTCGAGGCCGCCAAGTCGACGGGGGCGTCGGCCGTGCTCGTGGCCACAGAGACCGGGATGCTGCACCAGCTCAGGCAGGCGAACCCGGCGGTGCGCTGGGAGCCGGTCAACCCGCGCGCGATCTGCCACTACATGAAGATGATCACGCCGGAAGCCCTGGAGCGGTCGCTGCGCGACGGGACGACAGAAGTGAACGTCGACCCGGACGTGGCGGCCCGCGCCCGCCGCGCGGTCGAGGCGATGATCGCCGTGGGTCCGGCCCCGGCGACATCTCGTGCGGGGGGACCGATCCCCCCGCACCCCCCTAGGGTGGGTGCACGATGATCCGCGCGCTGCCGACCGTGAGCCCGCGGTGGCGGCGGGAAACCGACGTCCTGGTCGTGGGGTCCGGCGCGGCGGGGATCGCCGCCGCGCTGACCGCCGCGGGGCAACGGCGGCGGGTGCTGCTGATCACGAAGGAACTGGCCGGGGGCGCGACGCCGCTCGCGCAGGGCGGGCTGGCGGCCGCGATCGGGCCAGGCGACAGCGCGGCCTCGCACGTGGCCGACACGCTGGTCGCCGGGGCCGGGCTCTGCGAGCCGGACACGGTGGCGGCGCTCGCGACAGGCGCGCCCGAGGCGATCTGCTGGCTGGCCGCATGGGGCGCCCGGCTCGAGCAGAAGGCGCTGCGGCTGGAAGGCGGCCACAGCAGCCGCCGCATCGTGCATTCCGGCGACGACGCAACCGGCGCCGAGGTACACCGGGCGCTGCGCGAGGCGCTGCTAGCTAGCCCGGTCGAGATCCTCGACCGGGCCGTCGCGATCGACCTTCTGCTCACGGAAGACGGCGCGGCAACCGGGCTGCTGGCCGCGACGATCGGCGCCGGAGGCGACCTCGTTCCTGGCGTCGTCACCGCTGGCTCGGTCGTGCTCGCGGCTGGCGGCCTGGGCCAGGCCTTCGCGACCACCAGCAACCCGCCCGGCGCGACCGGTGACGCGCTCGCGATCGCCGCGCGCGCGGGGGCCGAGTTGCGGGATGTGGAGTTCGTTCAGTTCCATCCGACCGTGCTCTGGCTGCCCGGCGCGACCGGCCAGTGCCCGCTGATCACCGAGGCGCTACGCGGCGCCGGGGCGGTGCTCAGCGACCTCGACGGCCGGCCGCTGATGGCCGGGCATCATCCGCGGGGGGACCTTGCGCCCCGCGACGTGGTGGCCGCCCGGATGCACGAGGTCATCGCCGGCGAATGGCGCGGCGGCGGCGAGCACCTGTGGCTAGACGCCACGGCGCTCGGGCGCGAAGTGCTCGAGCAGGGGTTCCCGACCGTCACGGCGGCGTGCCGTCGACACGGCATCGACCCGGTCACTGAGCCGATACCGGTCGCGCCCGGCGCGCACTACTCGTGCGGCGGCATCCGCGCCGACATGGACGGCCGCACGAGCATCCCGGGCCTGTACGCGGTCGGTGAGGCGGCGAGCACCGGCGTGCAGGGCGCCAACCGGCTCGCGTCGAACTCGGTCACCGAGGCCGTGATCGCCGGCCGCCGCACGGGCGAGGCGATCGGGCGCGAGCTGCCCTGCGGGTGCGCGCCGGCGGACGCGGCGGCCGGCCGAGGTAGCGGCCCGGGGGGCGGGGCGTGGCCGACGCCGGCCGCTGGGGGCGGGGCGGGGCGGACGCCGGAATTTCCTGTTGGCACAAACCAGCCGGGCGCTGGGGGCGGGGTGTCGGCGGAGGCGCGCGGGCGCCTGGCGGCGGCGATGTCCCGGTATGCGGGAGTGATGCGGGACCAAGGAGGGCTGGAGCGACTGGTCCGCACACTCGAGGGAACGGAGGGGGCGCGAAGGGAGACGGCGGACACCGTTCGGGATACGGATCTTGATCTGGCGACCGTCGAGGCGACGAATTTGCATGCCGTGTCCGCGATGATCGCCGCTGGGGCGCTGCGGCGGGCGGAGAGCAGGGGCTGCCATCGGCGGCTTGACACGCCGGAGACGGCGCGGGAGGCCTGGCACACGCTGGTGCGCTGGGACGGGCGGCGGCTGCGGGTGACCCGGCGGGCCGTTGGCGCGTATGCGGCGGGCTGGGACCAAGTGACGGGAGGTGCGGCGTGACGGCCGAGACTGGCTGGGGCCCGCGGGGCGAAGTGACTGGAGGTGCGTGGTGACGCCGGAGACTCGCAAGATGTTGCGGGCGGCGGGGCTTGACGCCGACGCCGTGGAACGAGTGGTGCGTGGCGCGCTGGACGAAGACTTCCGGTACGGGCCGGACGTGACCAGCGCGGCGACGGCCGGGGACGTGCGGCTGAGCGCCGAGGTGGTGGCGCGCGAGAACGGGGTGCTCGCCGGGGTGCCGGTCGCGCTGGCGGTGCTCGACGCGGTCGGCGGGATTGACCGGGAGGCGCTGCGCGCGGACGGGTCGCGCGTCGGGCCGGGCGACGCGGTGCTGCGACTGCGCGGGCCGGCCCCGGCGGTGCTCGGGGCGGAGCGAACGATGCTCAACTTTCTCACCCACCTGTCCGGGATCGCCACCGCGACCCGGGCCATCGCGGACGCGATCGCCGGGACAGGGGCGGTCGTGCGCGACACCCGCAAGACCCTCCCGGGGCTGCGGCAGCTACAGAAATACGCGGTGCGCTGCGGGGGCGGCGAGAACCACCGGATGGGGCTCGGCGACGCCGCGCTGATCAAGGACAACCACGTGGCCGCGGCCGGCGGGGTGGCGAAGGCGATCGAGGCGGTCCGCGCGTACGCGCCCGCGGGGTTCCCGCTGGAGGTCGAGTGCGACAGCCTCGACGAGGTCCGCGAGGCGCTGGCGGCCGGAGCCCGGTTCCTCCTGCTCGACAACATGTCCCTGGACGTGATGCGGGCGGCGGTCGCGGAGGCGCGACGGTATTCGGGGGTCCGGCTAGAGGCAAGCGGGAAGATAGAGCTGTCGACGGCGCGAGAGGTCGCGCTGACGGGCGTGGACTATCTCGCGGTCGGCGCGCTGACGCACTCAAGCCGCACGCTGGACCTGGGCCTCGACTTCACTAACGGCTAAGTTACGATTACATCGTGTCACGACAGGGCGGGAGGAGCTGTCAGCCGAACTCGTAACGAGGTGAGGTCGCATGCTTGTGGTGTTCCCGCAGTCAGCCTTCCCCCCGCTTGCACTCGGATTCTTCGGGCTGGGCACTGGCTACCTGATCTACGCGCCGCAGGAACTGGTGGGATGGCCGAAGCGCGACGAACGGGTGGATCGCGCCAGCGGCGTCTGGGGCATCTGGCTACCAGGGTTCTGCCAGTTCGTCAGCGGCATGATCTTGTTCATCGGGCTGACGTGGCTGCAGGTCTTCACGAAGTCGGCCGCGCTGTACATGGCGGCGCTCGCGTTCTCCGCGTACGGCATCCACTGGTTCGCGCTCGGCTGGAACCGGTATCGCGGTAACGACGCGCGGACCAACGCGGGCATGTCCGTGGCGTTCATGGTGATCTCGGCCCTGGGCGCCAACGTGTTCTTCGCGGTCGGAGACTGGCCGGTCGGGCTGCTGTTCCTCGGCTTGTTCGGTGTCTACTTCTTCGACTTCTTCGTCTCGATCAACCTCCCGCTCGCCGAGCGGGCGCTGGGCCTTGTCCGCCTGTTTACCGGCGGCTGGCTCATGTACCTGACCTACGCCGTGGCCGTGGACTTCGCCATCGGCTACCACTGGCGGACCTAGCTCGCGGGTTCGGTTAGCCAGCAGAGTTCGGTTAGCCAGCAGAGTCCAGCAGGCTCCAGACCCGCGGGAACCGCCCGATGCCAAGGTCGCGGCAGATCATCTGGGCGGCCATGCCGACCGCTTCGGTGAACGTGGGGAAGGCGAACGGGATGACGGCCACCTGGTCGACGGTCAGGTTGGCCGTCATCGCCGTGGCGATGACTTGGATGATCTCCGCGGAGTACTCGCCGAGGACGTGGCCGCCGAGGATGGTGTGATCGCGGCGGTCGGCGATGAGCTTGCAGAAACCGTTCGGGCGGCCGTCGGCGACCGGGCGGAGCAGGTGCTCGTAGTCCGCGGTCGAGGTCACGGCG
>DATMKQ010000419.1:0-4494 GCA_035571275.1 Trebonia sp. | reverse complement strand
ATGGGGGCTAGGCGGGCTGGATGGCTTGCGGGAAATTGAAGACGCGGGTTGGGTCGTAGGTTTTCTTCACCTGGCGCAGGCGGGCGTAGTTGGCGCCGTAGTAGGCCGACTGCCAGTTGGTGAGGTCCGGGTCTATGTAGTTCTGGTAGGCCTGGCCGCTGGCGTAGGGGCGCATCGAGCTCCAGAACGAGCGCAGCCACGCGTGCTGGTTGTTGACGAACTTGGCGTTGGCGCCGTTGTTCCAGTCGGTCGTGTACTGGGCTTGGAACAGCCCGTCGCGGTGCACGAAGGCGGTCGCGGACGGCGAGACGCGGTTGATCGCGCCGCCCAGGGCGTCGAACGCTATGCCGCCGACGCCGCCCCCGGCGCCTTGCACGTGCTGGAGGTTCTCGATGCCGCGCAGCAGCGTGCCGATCCCCGCGCTGCTCAGCGGCTTGGTGAAGATGTCGGACTTGGCGAACTGCGGCTGGCGGTTCAGCCGGCCGCCGGGGAACGTCCACGGCAGGTGGCACTCGGTGTAGCCGGAGTTGCCGGTGTTGCAGCCCGCCTCGATGAGCATCGCGTTCAAGTAGGAGAACTGGTTCAGGAAGTAGTTGCTGCCGGTCGGGCGGGAGCCTGCCTTGGCGTACAGCTGGTCAAGCAGGTTGGCGACGCTACTGATGCTGCCTATGTAGGTGCCGCCGACCTCGACGGTCGGGGTCGTCCCGCCGGGCACCGCCGCCAGGTGCATGTTGGACCACAGCTGGTCCGGGGCATGCGGCGCCCAGGACTGCCAGGCGGAGATCACCCTGGCGGCCTGCGACCACGGCCAGCGCAGGAAGAACAGCCACGGCGACGGCGCGGGCACGGTGCTGAACGTGAACGAGGTGACCACGCCGAAGTTGCCGCCGCCACCGCCGCGGCACGCCCAGTACATGTCCGAGTGGTTCTTGGAGTCGCAGGTGAGGACGGCGCCGTTGGCCGTGACGACCTGGAGCGACTCCAGCCGGTCGCAGGTCAGCCCGTAGGCACGGCCGACCACGCCGACTCCGCCGCCGAGCGTCAGGCCGGAGATACCGACCGTCGGGCATGAGCCGCCGGGCACGGCGCGGCCTTTGGCGGCCAGCGCGTGGTAAAAGTCGATTAGCCGGGTGCCGGCGCCGACCGTCACCGTCGATCCCGAGACCGTCACTCCCGACATCCGGGTGACGTCCATGACGAGACCCGTGCTTGAGGACCAGCCTGCGTAGCTGTGCCCGCCGCATCGCGCCGCCGTCGGGATCTTGAACTTGCGCACGAACGCCAGGCAGGTGGCGACGTCGTGCGGGCTGCGGCAGTAGGCGACCCCGGCCGGGTGGATCGAGTCGAACCGCGGGTCGAACAGTATCGAGGCGGTCGGGTAGCCGGACTCCCCCGGCCGGTACAGCGGGCCGGACAGGTCCTTGGCGAGGGCGGTCCAGTCAGCGGGCGTCGGCCCGGTGGACTTGGCGGAGGCGGCCTGAATGAACCCGGGAATCGCGAACGCCGCGGCACCGGCCCCGGCCGCGGTAAGGACGGCGCGACGCGTCGGCGCGGGTTCTGAGAGATTGCTCACGTTTCTAAGGACGCCGGTCCGCGGACAACGGTTGCCTGAAATTTGATGCGCACCGATGAGCCGGCGGCGTGCCCGGTGTCACAACTGGGGAGGGGACATCGTCGTGAGGACGACAGCTTGATACGGGAATCAGTTGAGTTACTCAATTGTTGAGTGTCTCAGGAGATTAACCGAGAGGGGCAAGACGTGGGCATGGGCGAGGGTGTACGGGGCGAGGCGCCGGCGGACGCGCTGCGCCTCTCCGCGGGGGACGACTCCCCCGAGCCCTCCCGGCAAGATCCACTTGACCGGGGCATCCTCGACGCGCTCACCGACCTGGTCAAGCAGGCGGGCGCCATCAGTCACTCGATCGCCGCGAGTTTGGGCGTCGCACCGAGCGATCTGCTGGCGCTGTTCAAGCTCAGCGACGGGGTCGTGTCGATGAAGGAGCTCGCGCAGCGGATGAGTTGCGACGCGTCCTTCGTCACGGTCATCGCGGACACGCTGGAGCGCGAGGGGCTCGCGAAGCGAGAGCCGAGCCAGCGGGACCGCCGGGTGAAGGAACTCGTCCTGACCCCGAAGGGCATCGCCGCGCAAGAGCGGCTAATGCATGAGCTTGCCACCAGGATGCCCTGGTGCAACGAGCTCGATGAGAGCGAACGGCAGTGCTTCCTGAGGCTGCTCAACAAGATGCTGGGGCGCCAGAGCGGCGACGCCGGCCACATGCGGGAGAGCGGATCGGCGCAGAGAGCAAGCACGGTCCGTTCCGAGTAAACGGTTTTTGAATTTCGGGAATCCGACAAAAGGGGTATTTCTGTGTCAGCAACCGGACGCCAGACTGGGGGCGCGCCCGCCGCAGCACTCGATGTCGGGCCGCGGGCGCCGGCGGCGTCGCGACGACTTGGGCTCGCCCTCGCCGTGATCGCGACGGCGCAGCTCATGGTCGTGCTCGACGCCACCATCGTCAACGTGGCGCTGCGTCACATCCAGGAAGCGCTGAACTTCTCCGGGACCAACCTGGAATGGATCGTTAACGCCTACGCGCTCAGCTTCGGCGGGCTGTTGCTGCTCGGCGGCCGGTCCGGTGACCTGCTCGGGCGGCGCCGTGTCTTCGTCGCCGGCGTCTTGCTGTTCTCTGTCGCCTCGCTGCTCGGCGGGTTCGCCACCGACCAGACCTGGCTGATCGCCGCCCGGGTCGTGCAGGGCGTGGGCGCCGCGTTCGCCGCGCCGACCTCGCTGTCGCTGATCGCCGTCACGTTCCCTGAGGGCCAGGAGCGGAACCGGGCGATGGGCGTGTACGCGGCGATGAGCATCGCCGGGGGCGCGGTCGGGCTGATCGCCGGCGGCCTGCTGACGTCGTACCTGGACTGGCGGTGGGTGTTCTTCGTGAACGTGCCGATCGGCCTGTTCATCGCGTTCCTGGCGCCGCGGGTGCTCGGCGAGTCGGAGCGGCGGCGCGGAAACTTCGACCTGCCCGGCGCGATCACCGGATCGATCGGGCTCGGCGCGCTTGTGTACGGCCTGACCAACGCCGCGACCGGCTCGGACGGAGTCTCCCATTGGGGCGACACCAAGGTCATCGTGTCGCTGGTGGTGGCGGTGGTGATGCTGATCGCGTTCGCGTTCATCGAGGTGCGGTCGCGGCACGCGCTGGTGCCCGTGCGGCTGCTGCGGTCGCGTGACCGCACCGGGTCCTACCTGATCAGCCTGTGCGTGGGCACGGCGCTGTTCGGCATGTTCTTCTTCCTGACCGTCTTCGTGCAGACCGTCTGGGGATGGAGCGCGCTGCGCAGCGGGATCGCGTACCTGCCGATGGTGTCGATGATCATGGTGGGAGCGGCGCTGTCGTCGCAACTGGTGGGGCGGATCGGTGCCCGGCCGCTGATCATCGGCGGGTCCGCGGTCGCGGCCGGCGGGATGTTCTGGCTGTCCCGGCTGACCGAGCACAGCTCGTACGTGGGCGGGCTGCTCGGCCCGATGATGCTCACCGCTATCGGGCTGGGCCTGCTGTTCGTGCCGATGTCGCTTGTGTCGCTGGCGAAGGTGCCCAACAGCGACGCGGGCGCGGCGTCTTCGCTGCTGAACGCCGGGCAGCAGGTCGGTGGGGCGATCGGGCTCGCGGTGCTTGGCACGGTGGCATGGAGCGCGGTGTACAGCAGCCTGCGATCGACGGCCGCCGCTGCTCACGGCGCGGCCGCCCACCTCACGCCGGCCGCCGCCAAGGCGGCGCAGACGGCCGCGTACGACCACGCGCTGTCCTACGGCTTCTCCCGCGGGTACCTGGTGTCGGCGGCGATCGCGCTGCTGGCGCTGGTCATCGCGGTGGCGGCGATCAGGATCAAGCGTGCGGACATGGCCGGGGTCAACCCGATGGCCGCGCCGGCGGACTGAGCACTGTTATCCCTCGGTGACCGGTTAGGGTGGCCGTTGCCGGTTTATCCGACTTGTGGCTCTCTGACCGGCCATTGCGTGGGAGGTTGCTTGGTATGGCACGGATAACGCGAGTGGCGCCGGCTGGCGCCGTGACCGACCGGATCCGGCAGCGACGCGGCGGGTCGCTGACGGCGCTGGACGGGGTGCTGCTGCACAGCCCGGAGTTCGCCGACGGCTGGAACAGCATGCTCGGTGCGGTGCGCGGCCAGTCGACGCTGCCGCCGGACGTGCGGGAGCTTGTCATCTTGCGGGTCGCCGCGCGGAACAACGTGGACTACGAGTGGCGGGCGCACGAGCCGGTGGCCCGGCAGGCGGGACTCGGCGACGACCAGATCGCGGCGATCGGGCTCGGCGGCGGCGCGGGTGGCGGGACCGGTGCGGGTGGCGGGACCGGCGCGGGCGGCGGGACCGGCGGGGGCGCCGGGGGCGGCGGGACCGGGGTGGGGCTGAGCCCGGCGCAGTGGGCGGCGCTGTCGTATGCCGACGCGATGACCATGCACGTGACCGTG
>DATMKQ010000418.1:0-3688 GCA_035571275.1 Trebonia sp. | reverse complement strand
ATGCAGTGAACGCGCGGGACTTGCCTGACCGGGTAGCGGCCGACACGCCCCGGACGGCCGACGGCACAACCCGGAACCCAGGGCCAGGTGACCCTGGATCAGGTGACCACGACGAACCGCACGAGGACACAGCGCAGCGTTCAGCTTATGAAGTATTGGCGGACGGGTCAATTGAGCCCGGCTACAGCTAGGTCTCAGAATAGTGACGCGCGGCCGTCCAGCGCGCGTCGGGTTAGTGCGCCGCCTCGGCCCAGCTGTGGCCCGTGCCGGTGCTCACCTCGAGCGGGACCCGCAAGTCGGCGGCGCCGCCCATCTCCGTCGTCACGAGGGCGCGGACATCGTCGAGTTCGCCGGGGGCCACCTCGAAGATCAGCTCGTCGTGCACCTGGAGCAGCATCCGCGAGCGCAGCCCGACCGCGGCCAGCGACGAGGCGACGCGCAGCATGGCCACCTTGATCACGTCGGCGGCGGAGCCCTGGATCGGGGCGTTGAGTGCCATGCGTTCGGCCATCTCGCGGCGCTGGCGGTTATCGGAGGTGAGGTCCGGCAAGTAACGCCGACGGCCCATGATCGTCGAGGTGTAGCCGTCGATCCTGGCCTGCGCCACCACGGACTGCAGGTAATCCCGTATCCCGCCGAACTCCTTGAAGTACTCGTCCATCAGCATGCGCGCCTCGTCGGTAGAGACGCGCAGCTGCTGGGAGAGCCCGTAGGCGGACAGCCCGTACGCCAGGCCGTAGTTCATCGCCTTGATCTTGGCGCGCTGCTCGGGCCCGACCTGCTCGGCGGGCATGCCGAAGACGCGGGACGCCGTCGCCGCGTGGAAGTCGTGCCCGGACTCGAACGCGGCGATCAGCGCCTCGTCGCCGGACAGGTCGGCCATGATGCGCAGCTCGATCTGGCTGTAGTCGGCCGTCAGCAGCGTCTCGTAGCCCGCGCCGACGATGAAGCCGCGGCGGATGCGGCGGCCGAGCTCGGTCCGGATCGGGATGTTCTGCAGGTTCGGGTCGGTGGACGACAGCCGCCCGGTCGCCGCCACCATCTGGTTGAACGTGGTGTGGATGCGGCCGTCCTCGCCGGCCATCGGGATCAGCGAGTCCACGATCGACTTCAGCTTCGCGACGTCCCTATGGTGCAGCAGGTGCTCGAGCACCGGATGTTCGGTCGTCGCGAGGAGGGAGGTCAGCGCCTCGGAGTCGGTGGTGTACCCGGTCTTGATCCGCTTGGTCTTCGGCAGCCCGAGCTCGGTGAACAGCACCTCCTGGAGCTGCTTGGGCGAGCCGAGGTTGAACTCGTGCCCGACGACGGCGTAGGCGGCCTCCTCGGCCGCTTTGACCTCCCCATAGAGCTCGGCGGACATCTGCGCGAAGTGCTCGGCGTCCGCGGCGATACCGGTGCGCTCCATCCGCGCGAGCACGTCGACGAGCGGCAGTTCGATCTCGTCGAGCAGCCGGGCGGCGCCGCGCTTGTCCAGGTCCGCGTCCAGCGCCGCGGCCAGGTCGAGCGTGGCGCGGGCGCGCAGCACCAGCGCGGTGGCGGCCTCCTCCTCGCCGGAGCCGTCGAGGGTGAGCTGCTGCGACTCGGACTCGACCGCGTCGTCGCGCAGTTCCTTGCCCAGGTAACGCAGCGCCAGGTCGGCCAGGTCGAACGTGCGCTGGCCGGGCAGCGCGAGGTACGCGGCGAGCGCGGTGTCGCTTGTCAGGCCCTCGAAGGCGAACCCGCGGGCGGTGAACGCGTGCATCGGCCCCTTGGCGTCGTGCATCGCCTTGGGGTGGTCAGGCGCGGCGAGCCACGCGGCGAGGGCCTCCTCGTCCGCCGGGGTAAGCGCCTCCGGGTCGAGGAACGCGCCCGCGCCGTCGGGGGTGGCGATGCCGATGCCGGTGAGGTTGCCCGTGCCGCGGCCCCAGGTGCCGCTGACGGCGATCCCGGACCGCTGCATCGACTGGTGCTCGTCAAGCCAGCCGGGCACCTCGTCCGGCCCGAGCACCGTGACCTCCACCTCAAATCCCGACAAGTCGGTCTTGTCCGCCGCGCCGGGCGCGCCGACGGCGGACACCCCGGCGATGCCGTCCGGCAGGGTCTGGTAGAGCCGGTCGCGCAGCACCCGGAACTGCAGCGTGTCGAAAAGCTGGTGGATCGTGTCCCGGCTCCACGGCACGGGCACCAGCTCGCGCGGCCCCGCGCCGACCGTCGACTCTGGCAGGTCGCGCAGCAGCGAGGTGAGCTGGCGGTTGCGCAGCACGCTGCCCAGGTGCTCGCGCAGCGCGTCACCCGCCTTGCCCTTCACCTCGTCGACCCGGTCGACGAGCGCCTGCAGCGAGCCGAACTCCGCGATCCACTTCGTCGCGGTCTTCTCCCCCACCCCCGGGATGCCGGGCAGGTTGTCGCTCGGGTCGCCGCGCACCGCCGCGAAGTCCGGGTACTGATCCGGCGTCAGCCCGTACTTCTCCTGCACCGCCGTCGGCGTGAACCTGGTCATCTCGGTAATGCCACGGCGTGTCATGAGCACGGTGACCTTGTCCGACACCAACTGGAGCACGTCACGGTCGCCGGTGACGATCAGTACTTCCATGCCGGCGGCCGCCGCCTCGGTGGCGAGCGTGGCGATCAGGTCGTCCGCCTCGTAGCCCGGCGCGGACAGCCGGCGGACGCCGAGCGCGTCGAGGACCTCGAAGATCAGGCTGAGCTGGCTGCGGAAGTCCTCGGGGGTCTCCCGCCGGTTCGCCTTGTACTCGACGTACTGTTCATGCCTGAACGTGGGCTCCCCGCGGTCGAACGCCACCGCCACGTGCGTGGGCTGTTCGTCGCGCAGCACGTTGATGAGCATCGCGGTGAACCCGTAAACCGCGTTGGTCGGCTGGCCGGTCGTCGTAGAGAAGTTCTCCACCGGAAGCGCGAAGAACGCCCGGTATGCCAGTGAATGCCCGTCGAGCAGCAGCAGCCTGTCAGTCACCCTCGAATCCTATGACCGTCAGGCGGACCGCGTACGCGATGACGCAGGTCGGCGCGGGACGGGCAGACGGGACACGAAGCGCGGACGGGCGATAACCAGTCATCAGGGCAGTTGCTAGGACGACACGCCGATGGCTATGAGATTGTTATCAATTCCCGGATGAACACGCTCCGCCGTAATTGCAGCGACAAGTTCCCTCTTTCTGACCCCCGCGGCGACGGAAGCGGCCCAGTTCGCAGCCGCTATCGGCGGGACGAGCGCGCACACGGCTACCGAACGTCATCAAACCGGGAATCATCTGGGTAAACATGGCGGAATCAGCGACTGACCTTCGGCCGTCCAGCGAACAAACTCACCTTTGCCGTGGAGGCGGCGGATCGCTAACGTGAGGACAGCGGACCCGGGGGCCCCAGTAGAGAACGTGTCAGCCCGGGGAAGGCGGACACGGTACCAACGGGTCCCCGGGTCCCCATTACGCAATCGATCGCTATTCGCGTAACTGGGCGGACGGCTTCTCGGACTTGTCGGCGGCGGCGCCCGAGTCGGCGCGCATGGTCCCCTCGATCACAGCCTCGGCGACCTTACGCATCGTCAGCCGCCGGTCCATCGAGGTCTTCTGGATCCAGCGGAACGCCGCCGGCTCCGTCATGCCGTGCTCGGACTGCAGCAGCCCCTTCGCGCGGTCGAGCAGCTTGCGCACCTCGAGCCGGTCACGCAGCGTAGTGACCTCCGAGT
>DATMKQ010000417.1:0-19714 GCA_035571275.1 Trebonia sp. | reverse complement strand
GTCGCCCAGCAGGTAGGCGGCCTGCGACCGGATCCGCAGCGCGCGGGCGGTCGCGTCGCGCCTGATGTCCAGGTAGCGGTACTTGATCCGGACGTCCTCGCTGACATCGGCGTCGCCCTCGACGGGGAACGGCAGCGGGTCGGCCTCGCTGAGCACCTCGACCTGGTCCGCGACGACCTCGATCGCGCCGCTGGCCAGCTCGGGGTTCTCGTTTCCTGGCGGGCGCAGCCGCACCTCGCCGGTCACCTGGACGCAGAACTCCGCGCGCAGCTCGTGGGCGCCCTTCTCGCCAGCGGGGGGCTCCGGGGGGTCGTCCCCCCGGGCTAGCAGAGCCGCACCGCGCCACACCACCTGCACGATGCCGCTCGCGTCCCGCAGGTCGATGAAGACCACGCCGCCATGGTCACGCCGCCGCGCTACCCAGCCGGCCAGTACGACCCGCTCCCCCGTGTGCTCCGCCCGCAGTGTGCCGGCCTCGTGGGTCCTCATCATGGATGCGTACCAAGCCTTTCAATCAGCCACGCCGCTGCATCGGTGGCGGGCACGTCGTACTGCTCGCCATCAACAAGATCTCTCATCCGAACGGTGCCCTGGCTTCTCTCCTGGTCACCGATCAGCACGGCGAAGGTAGCGCCGGAGCGGTCAGCCGCCTTCATCGCGCCCTTGAGACCGCGAGTGCCGAACGACATGTCGGCCCGCACCCCCGCCCGGCGCAGCGCCGTAATCAGGGTAAGCACGTCGGTGTGAGTGTCCTCGCCGAGCGGCACGCCGAACACCTGGCAGCCGGTTCCTGGCTGAGCGGACACCCCGGTCCGTTCGGACTCGATGGCTAGAACTATACGGTCCAAGCCGACCGCGAACCCGATCCCTGGCAGCGGCGGCCCGCCGATGTCCTCCGACAGGCCGTCATACCTGCCGCCGCCGCCGATGCCCGACTGAGCGCCGAGCAGCGCGTGATCGAACTCGAATGTCGTGCGGGTGTAATAGTCCAGGCCGCGCACCAGGTGGGGGGCGTCGGTGAACGGGATCTCGAGGGCGTGGAGCAGGTCGCGGACCGCGTCGTGGTGCGCTTTGCAGTCGGCGCACAGGTAGTCGGCCATCACGGGCGCGTTCGCGAGGCGGTTACGAACCGCCGGGCGTTTATCGTCCAGGACGCGCAGCGGGTTCAGCTCGATCCGCCGCCTGGTCTCTTCGTCCAGCTCCAGGCCGCGCAGGAACTTCTGCAGGGCCTCGCGGTACACCGGGCGGCAGTTCTTATCTCCGAGCGAGTTGACGAGCAGCGTGTACTGGCGCAGGCCGAGCGAGGCGTAGGCGTCCCAGCCGACGGCGATCGTCTCGGCGTCGACCGCCGGATCTTCTGTGCCGATCGCCTCCAGGTCGAACTGGTAGAACTGCCGGTACCGGCCGGCCTGCGGGCGCTCGTAGCGGAACGCCGCGCCCGTCGTCCACACCTTGACGGGCAGCGCGCCCTTGTGCAGGTTGTGCTCGAGAACCGAGCGAAGCACGCCGGCGGTGAACTCGGGGCGCAGCGTGATCTCACGGCCGCCGCGGTCCTGGAAGGAGTACATTTCCCGAGTCACCACGTCGCTGGACTCGCCCACGCCGCGGACGAACAGCGCGGTGTCCTCGAACACCGCCGTTTCTATGTAGCCGTAGCAGGCGCGGCGCGCGGAGGTGGCGAAGGCGTCGCGGGTCTCTTCGAACAGCGCGCTGCGGGGCGGAACGTATTCTGCGACCCCCTTGGGAGCCTGGAAAGCCATGGTGTTACAGCCCCCTTCGGGCTGGTTGAATCCCGGTCAGGAACGGGTTGGTCGCACGCTCGGCGCCGATGGTGGTCTGCCGCCCGTGGCCGGGCAGCACGAGCGTGTCGTCCGGCAGCGTCAGCGTGCGCGCGAGGCTGCGCAGCATCGCCTGGTGGTCGCCGCCTGGCAGGTCGGTGCGGCCGATCGACCCCTGGAACAGCAGGTCGCCGCTGAACAGCGTCTTGCTGTTATCACCTTCACGCGGCGTCTCGTCGCTGCGGAAGGTCACCGAGCCGGGGGTATGGCCCGGGACATGCCCCACCGTGAAATCGAGGCCCGCCAACGTCAGCGTGCAGCCGTCGGCCAGGAACAGTACATCGTCCGGCTCGGTGAACGCGACGCCGCCGAACAGCTCCTGGCCGATTGCGAGCGGCAGGCCCTTGGCCGGGTCGGCGAGCAGTTCGCGGTCGTCCGGGTGTATGTAAGCCGGGATGCCCTTGGCCTTACAGACCGGGCCAACCGACCATACGTGATCGATATGACCGTGGGTGAGGAGCACCGCGATAGGCTTCAGCCGGTAGCGGGCGATGAGTTCCTCGATACCGCGCTGAGCGTCCTGCCCAGGGTCGATGATTACGCACTCCTCGCCGGGAGCCGGCGCCATCACGTAGCAGTTGGCGGCGAACGCTCCCGCGGGAAACCCAGTGACTAGCACGCAGACAGGCTACCGAGTCGGCCCGCAGTGCAGCGAACCGGTAACGACAGTACCGCTCAGCGCGGCATCCAGGTACGATTCGCGAACGATCGTACGGTTACGCCGACAACGCGGACGTTACACACCTTATTGCGATACGGGAGGTCAGGGGCCGTGGCGGGCAAGAAAGATCGAGACCGCAAGCGCGCTCGCGAGCGCTACGAGCGTCAGCGCGCCGAGCGTGTTCAGCGGCGGAACAAGATCCGGCAGCGCGCCGGGATCGGATTCGCTGTCGTGCTTGTGATCGGCCTCGCGGTCGGGCTCACGCTCGCCCTTCCCGGCGGCGGGTCGACGAAGGCGTCGTCCAAGCCGACCACGTCGCATTCGGCGTCGGCGTCCCCGTCGGCCAGTGCGTCGGCCACCCCGTCCGTCAGCACGATCGCCGAGCCGGCCCAGCACTGCACGTACACCAAGAGCGGGACCGCCGCCAAGCCGGTGTCGCTGCCGTCGGCCAGCCCTGACTACAAGGGCACCTACACCGCCACGATCAACACAAACCTCGGCAAAATCGACATTAACCTGCTGAACTCTAAGGCGACCTGCGCTGTCAACTCGTTCATCCACCTGGCTTCGGCCGGCTTCTGGGATAGCAGCCAGTGCCACCGGGTCACCACCCAAGGCGGCCTTTACGTCCTGCAATGCGGTGATCCGTACGCTCAGGCCACAAAGAAGCTGACCTGCTCCTCGGCGGCGGGCTCACCGGGGACCGGCGGGCCGGGGTACGAATTCGAGAGCGAAAACCTGAAGGGGGCCACGTACAAGGCGGGGACCGTCGCGATGGCCAACAGCGGCTCGGCCGACAGCAACGGAAGCCAGTTCTTCCTGGTGTACAAGAACAGCACCCTCCAACCGGATTACACGCCGTTCGGGACAATTACCTCAGGCCTAGATATCCTGCAGAAAGTAGCGAAAGCGGGAATCACCTGCGAGTACAGCAGCGATCCGGGCGATGGTGCGCCTAAGGAGAAAGTCATCATCGACAGCGTGACGATCAAGAAGACCTGAGAGCAGCAAACTTCGCCCCGAGCAGTGGGGGGCAGCAGAGAACCAGGAGGTTCGCTCGTGACCACCGCCAACGATCCATGGGGTCGGGTAGACGCCGACGGGACGGTCTACGTGCGTACCGCCGAGGGCGAGCGAGTGATTGGCTCGTGGGCGGCGGGGAGCCCCGAAGAAGCGCTCGAATTCTTCCGGCGCAAGTTCCAGGCGCTGGAGACCGAGGTCACCCTTATCGAGCAGCGCATATCGTCGACTGAGATCGCCCCCGCCCAGGCGCAGTCGACCGTGCAGCGACTGCTGCGCACCTGCGCCGACGCGAACGCCCTCGGCGATCTGGACGGGCTGCGCGTCCGCCTGGAGTCGCTGACGACCGCGGTCGACCAGCGACGCGAGGAGGTCAAGGCCGCCCGCGAGCATGCCCGCACCGAGGCTCGCGATGTCAAGGAACGCATAGTGGACGAGGCGGAGCACATCGCCGCCGAGGCCACCCACTGGAAGGCCAGCGGCGAGCGGATGGCCGAGCTGCTCGAAGAGTGGAAGGCCGCGCCGCACGCCGACCGGGCCGTCGAAGCGGTGCTGTGGAAGCGGTTGTCCGCGGCGCGCAACGCCTTCACCAAGCGCCGCAAGGCCTATTTCGCTTCGCTCGAGGCCGAGCGGGAGTCCGTCAGGACGCGGAAGGAGAAGCTGGTCGTCGAGGCCGAGGCGCTCGCCGATTCGACCGACTGGGGCCCCACCACGTCGGCGTACCGCGAACTGATGCGGCAGTGGAAGGAGGCGGGCCGAGCCGGCCGGGAGGCCGAGGCCGAGCTGTGGAAGCGGTTCCGCGACGCCCAGGACAAGTTCTTCGCCGCCAGGACCGATGTGTTCGCCGCCAAGGAAACCGAGCTGCGCACGCACGCCGCCGCGAAGGAGCAGCTGCTGGCCGAGGCGCAGACGCTGCTTCCCGTCACGGACGTACGCTCGGCGCGGTCCGCCCTGCGTGGTATCCAGGAGCGCTGGGAGCACGCCGGCTCGGTGCCGCGAGACATGCGGGAACAGCTGGAGTCCGGGCTCCGGCGCGTCGAGGACGCGGTGCGCAAGGCCGAGGAAACCCAGTGGCGGCGGTCCAACCCGGAGGCGCTCGCCCGCGCCGAGGGCACGGTCAACCAGCTGCGCGCGGCCATCACGGCCCTGGAGAACCAGCTCGACCGCGCCCGCGAACGCGGCGACCAGGCCGGCGTCCGCAAGGCCTCAGAAGCCCTGGCCGCGCGCAAGTCCTGGCTAGAAGAAGCCGAACGGACACTAGCGGAGTTCAGCTCCTAGCCTCCCGCGTCGGGATTCGCTCGAAGAGGCGGTCTGCCACGTCGCGCATCGCGCGTTCGATCGATTCGGTCAGGTTCTGGTTGTCGATAAGCACACCGAGCTCGACGTTGCCGGGTCGAACTGGTGCACCTCATCGTGGTCCGGGGTGAATGTGATCGTCTTCAGCTCGCGAGGCTTGAACCCTTCTCCTCTGCCAAATCCGCCTTGAGGCGGCGGACCGCAATGTCGCGCAGCGCGCGGGAGTCCAGGATCGCACCGCGCTTGAACCGGCGCCCGTCGATCATCTCAAGCAACGCAGTGAACGACTCTGGCGTCGTGAATGAGAAATAAGCCGTTAGCGGTCAGCTCCGCACAGCGGCTTGATCAAAAAGGCGCCAGGTGACCACTGCCGTATGTCCCGGATCGAACAGCTCGATCCGCCCGAACCTGACGCCGCTCCTCCGCTCGCCGTTGGGGACGGCAGGATCGGGGCTCTCTCGGAAATGCCGCCATTCCAGGCCCAAGCGTAGGAAAATCCCGATCGCCGAACCACACAGACCGCACACCGGCTCGGGCTCGCCGTACAGATCCTCGTCTCCCGTACAGGGCTCGGCCGCGTCGAGCACTGCGTCGAAGGTCGCGGATCATACCCCGACAGCCAGATCAGCCCGGCGGCCATCTGTTCAGGGCTGAACGTCCGCAGCCGCTCCATGCGCTGACGCTCCTGGACCGGCTGTGCATCTTGGGTGTGCTCAGACAGACTTAGTCCCATGGTCATCCCTCCAGTGAGTTTGGTTGGGGTGGTCTAGGGCCGTCGTCGGTGTTCCAGCACCGCGGCGGCCCGCCTGCGTTCCGGATAGGCACAGAACGCTCTTTGGGTGCTATTTTACTCGTAAGTTTGTGCGACGTATAGAGGTGGACAGCCATTTATGCTGGCTATATTTACGAGTTACTGGCTGCTCTCTGGGAGAAGCTGCGTGCATTAGGCCAATCAGGTCGCCGTAGCGTTCCTGCGGACTAGGACGACGACGTGGTCGTGGTACTTGTCGGCACGCACGGTGATGGCGAGCCGACCGCCGGGGCGCAGCGCTTGCGCGGCGGCCTGGAGGAGCGGTCCGGGCGGGCTGAAGCTGAAGGCGCCGAAGATGGACAGGCAGACATCGGCTGCCGATGGCGGCATGGTGCCGAGGATGGCAGCTGCGTCTCCGAGGATGAAGGCAAGGTTACTGAGATGCCCGTAGAGGTCGAGAGCGCGGCTGATCTTGGCGAGGTCGTAGTCGATGCCAATGCCAACTGCGTGACGGGCGGCGACTAGGTGTGCGAGGTTGTGGCCTGATCCGCAGCCAAGCTCGACGACGGTACGCCCGGCGAGGGGGCCGAGGACGGCACTGCTGGGGCCGGTGCCGGGCTGACGGGTCCATTCCAGCCGGGGACGGATGCTCAGGTGGCGAGCAGGGCGGTGGCTTCGTTTAGGTGCCTGCTGATCGTGTCCGTCCATGCGGTTATCTCCTCGCCCGCCCAGCCGCGTTCGATCTGCTCGGCGTACCAGTCGCTGATCCAGATGCGGTGCCAGCCCAGAGCCCAGTTTGCGGCGGGCATTCCACCGCGGGGGGCCGCGGTCTCAGGCGGGCCTCCGGCCTGGATGTACGCGCCGATTAGCGCGGCGACGGCCTTCGTGTCTGGCGCGGTGAGCGTGCCGGGCCATGAGGCCAGGTCCAGCAAGCCGGGGCCGACGAACGCGCGGGCAAAGTCGAGCAGCCGCCGCCCGTGTGAGCCGATATGCACGCTGGTCGGGTGGAACTCCGAATGGCAGAACCCGTATGGCGGCAGGTCGGTTCCCTGCGCAAGCTGCTGCGCATGGCGAGCGAGCAGGTTGGCCGTGTCCGCGATGTGGCCAGGCAGGTCGAGCCGTCCGGCCCGGGCTGCGATCCGCGCTGGAAGCCTGGCCAGGGACGTCCTATCTAGGCGCGGCAGCCATCCGGCGTTAACCACGAACACCCGGTGGATGCTCACGGCGCATTCGGCGGCGTCTTGCTGGCCTGCATCACGAATGGGCTGGCCGAGGTCTTCTAGCAGCATGCCGAGTGTGCCGGGAGCGGTCTGTGCGGCCAGCACTCGGGGCACCGGCAACCCGCTGCGCGCGGCCAGGTTAAGGGCCAGGTGCTCGCGGTCGAAGGGTTCCTGCGCGTATTTGAACACCACGGTGCCGCCGCCCGACACCTGAAGCCGCTCGACCCCGGACCTGGTCCAGACGCGGATGGGTTCCCGTCCGGGATACGGATCCAGCCCGGCGGTCTTGAGCAGCGGTGAGAGCAACTCGGCGCCATCCGCGGTGTTCATAGCGAGGGCCTTTCTGGTCAGCGCACCTTGCAGGAGCGGACGGCGGCGAGCCAGTCGTCGCGGAAGGCGTCCAAGTCCTGACGGAAGCGGTCGATGCTAGCGCCGTAGGGCACAACAGCGCCGCCTGACTGGTTCGGGACGGACTGGCAGCCGTGGACCAGCCGACCGCCGAGGGCAGCGTGCGCCTTGATCGACTCGATGCGGCGGGTCTCGTTGAACCAGGTGCCGTGATAGACCTCGTCGAGTTGCTGCCCGGCGTCCTCATCCAGGTCGAAGACGACGCCGGTGGCGGCGGAGAAGAACCAGCACGGCCCGACGTTGGCGATCGACCCGTTGTCCCGCACCTTGTTCAGCGCCATAAAGACGCCGGCCTCGCGGAGCATCCGCAGCTCGGCGGGACCGACCTGCTCCAGCCCGGCGATGGGCAGCAGTTCGTCTCGGAACAGGTACGAGTACACGTGCCATGCGATGCGGAGTACCTCGGCGGGATCGGTGGTGACGCGGGCGCGGGCGCGGATGAACTCCAGGGCGGCCTGCTCGATCGCTTCCTCGGCGGTCTCGGTGACAGAGAGTAGCTCATCGCAGACGACGTCCCAATTGGTCACGAGCCAGGAGCAGGAGTCGAACCGAAAGAAGTAGTCGTCCGGACTGATGGTGACGGTGCTGCCGTCGACGGCGATCCCGGGAAGCCGGGACCAGCGCGGGTCGAGTGGGCCAGGCAGCTCGGTGGTTATCAGCGCGGTGGCGGTGGCGGCGGTCATAAACTGCATCCTTTCGCAAGAGTTTCCCGTGATCCCGGGCGCTCACCAACGACGGTAAGTCATCTTCTCTAGAGATGTCTAGAACTTCTCTAGAGAGGTTTTGATATCTGTCCCGCCACATCGGACGCATCACCAGATGTTGCTCGGGTACAGCAGATACAGTTGCTTCTCTAGAGAAGTGACCGTCTGGCGAGGAGGCTCCGCAAGCATGGTCCGTGAGGCATCTGGCGGCCGGCCGAAGTATTGGCTGATCGCCGCCGGGCTGCGTGAGGCCATCGAATCCGGTCGGTATCCACCCGGCTCCCGGCTGCCCGGCGAGAACGACGTCATGAAAGACCACGGCGTCGCCCGCGGGACCGCCCGGCAGGCCCTCACCCAGCTCGTCAACTGGGGTATCGCCGAGCCCCGCAAAGGATCGGGGATCTACGTGCGCGACTTCCGCCCGATCATCCGTGAGGGCGTCAGCCGCTTGGGGCAGGCCACCTGGCCCTCTGGCCAATCCATCTGGTCCGCCGAGTCGCAAGGACGTGACCTGTCCGTCGACCAGATCGAGGTCCGCCAGGCCGACCCACCCGCGCATATCCGGGAACTGCTGTGCCTGGCGGCTGACGGGAAAGCCGTGCTCCGCAGTCGGCGCTTCGTCCTCGACGGCAAGCCGGTCCTGTTGTCCCGCTCCTGGCTTCCGGCCGCCATCGCATCCGGCACGGCCATCAGTCAGCCAGACACCGGGCCCGGCGGCACCTACGCTCGGCTGGCCGACCTCGGCCACGCTCCCGCACGCTTCCGCGAAGACCTCCGCTCCAGGATGCCCCAGCCCGACGAGGCCGACCGTCTGGACATCAAACCTGGCACCCCCGTGATCGACATCATCCGGCTCGCGGTCGACGGCGACGGCACCCCGGTCGAGGTCAACGAGATGACCGCCGACTCGAGCGCCTACATCTTCCGCTACGAGTTCCCCGCCTGAACCCGGTGGCTTACACAGCGGGGGCACGGCGTACGGTCGGCGCTCGCGATGAAGTGAGTGACCCTGCCCCATCCCGCAGATGGCCTCGGAACGCAGGACCCGCTGCGGCGGGCGAGGTTCCTTTCAGACGCGCAGATGCAGCTCGGGTGGACGCTACGGGCGGCTGTAGAAGAATCCCAGGAGGCAGGCATGTCGTGGCAGGCGATCGGGGACTCACTTGGAGTCCCGAAGGAGACGATCTTCCGGCAGTACTCGGCAGGCGGCCCGGTGATCACAGCGAAGCCGGTCCAGTCGATGAGCAGCCCGGGGGTCACGGACATGCACCGGCCCGCGACGGAGGCGGTTTACGCGTTTCGCTCGCAGAACGGGAACTGGTTTGGCCCGCACAACGCTCTTCCGGTTGGACATTTTACCGACGGCACGCTGCACTTCGAGCCCGCCGAGCCGGTGACCGCGTTCGCCGGCCAGGTGCTCACGATGCGGTTCGGCCCTTGGAACCACGACGTGAGCGTTCATGCCTGCCAGGTCACTTTGCCGGACGGCACGCAGCGCCGCGTGCGAGTCACCCACGCGGTGCTGGATTTCCTGTTCGGCGATGGGCAAACCCCCTTGCGGCAGGCGATGACCGCACTGGTGAACGCCACCACGCTGAACCCTCATGTTCCGCAGCCGCTGCACGCGGCGATCGACCAGGCGGCCCGCAAGATGGGCATCGGAGTCCCTGCTGAGCAGTTCATCGCCGCGGTAGAGAAGGTGGTGGCCCTCGCCAGCCTCGCCGCCGCCGATGAGCACGCTGCGACCGCGATGCGGCGGCTGGAACGGGTCGTCCAGGAGTACCGCACATGGGCGAGGGTCGCCAGCAGGTTATCTCTGCGCGCGGTTCCCAACGTCGCGAGCACACGTTCGCGATTATGAGACGACCCCGGAGCTGGCAGGTGTTTTCGGGGAGAAGCGGGGGGGCGCGGTGGTGTTGAGGCGCGTTGTTCGGCGCCCGATTCCGGCGTCGACTGAACGCGCCGAAACACCACAAGCCCCACGCGACGCACCCCTGACAGTCAGTTGACGTTAGGGGTTAACCCGCAATCGTTCGGGATAATTTGTTTTAACTCGTGACCCGGTACGCGTCGTAGACGCCATCCACGCCCCTGACCGCGCGCAGGACGTCGCCGAGGTGCTTGGGGTCGCCCATCTCGAAGCTGAACCGGCTGATCGCCACCCGGTCCCTGCTGGTAGTGACCGACGCCGACAGGATGTTCACGTGCTGGTCGGACAGCACCCTGGTCACGTCCGACAGCAGCCGGGTCCGGTCGAGCGCCTCCACCTGGATCGCGACGAGGAAGACCGAGGCATCGGACGGCGCCCAGTGCACCGTCACCATCCGCTCCTTCTGCGTGTCGCTGAGGTGCGCCAGGTTCACGCAGTCCACGCGGTGCACGGAAACCCCGTGGCCGTGGGTGACGAAGCCTTGGATGTCGTCGCCGGGCACCGGTGTGCAGCACTTGGATAGCCGGACCCAGACGTCGGCCACGCCCTCGACCTCGACGCCAGAGTCGCCGGCGCTTTGCGGGCGGGGCGCCCGGGCGGCCCGGGCCGGGGTGGTGGCCTCGGCGATGTCCTCCTCCGCGCCGGCCATCCCGCCGATCAGGTTGACCAGCCTGGTGACCACCGCCTGGGCGCTGATCCGGCCCTCGCCGACCGCCGCGTACAGCCCGGACAGGTCCTGGTAGTGGTGCTCCCTGGCGATCGCCAGCAGCGTGTCCGCGCTCATCAAGCGCTGCAGCGGCAGCCCCTGCTTGCGCATCACCTTGGCGATCTGGTCCTTGCCCGCCTCGACGGCCGCCTCACGGCGCTCCTTGGAGAACCACTGGCGGATCTTGTTCCGCGCGCGGGCGCTCTTAACGAAGTTGAGCCAGTCGCGGTTCGGCCCGGCCTCCTGCGCCTTGGAGGTAAAGATTTCCACGGTGTCGCCGTTGTCCAGCGTGGATTCCAGGGCCACCAGGCGGCCGTTCACCCGGGCGCCGATCGTGCGGTGCCCGACCTCGGTGTGGATCGCGTACGCGAAGTCGACAGGTGTCGAGCTCTGCGGCAGCGCGATCACCTCACCGCGCGGGGTGAACACGTAGACTTCCGCGCCGGCCAGGTCGAACCTGAGAGAGTCGAGGAATTCGGCGGGGTCTTCGGTCTCGCGCTGCCAGTCGACAAGCTGGCGCAGCCAGGCCATGTCGGTGGTGTCGTCCTTGGCGTGCTTGGACGCGGCGCCCCGGATGCCGGCGCCGAGGACCACGTTTTCCTTGTACTTCCAGTGCGCGGCGACACCGTATTCGGCCCGCTTGTGCATGTCCCAGGTGCGGATCTGCAGTTCGACCGGCTTGCCGCCCGGGCCGATGACCGTGGTGTGCAGCGACTGGTACATGTTGAATTTCGGCATCGCGATGTAGTCCTTGAACCGGCCGGGGACCGGGTTCCATCGCGCGTGGATCGTGCCGAGCGTCGCGTAGCAGTCCCTGACCGAGTCGACGAGGACCCGGATGCCGACAAGATCGTAGATGTCGTCGAAGCCCACGCCATGGGCGATCATCTTCTGGTAGATCGAGTAGTAGTGCTTCGGGCGTCCCGTCACGGTGCCCTTGATCTTCGCGTCCCGCATGTCCTCGTACAGGTCGGCGATGACCTCCTGGAGGAACACGTCCCTCCTGGGAGTGCGCTGCGAGACGAGCCGGGCGATCTCGTCGTACCGCTTGGGGTAGAGCGTGGCGAACGAGAGGTCCTCGAGCTCCCACTTGATCGTGTTCATGCCCAGCCGGTGCGCGAGCGGCGCGAAGATCTCCAGCGTCTCGCGCGACTTGCGCTCCTGCTTGTCCCTGGGCATGTAACGCAGCGTGCGCATATTGTGCAGCCGGTCGGCGAGCTTGATGACGAGCACCCGGATGTCCCTGGACATCGCGACGACCATCTTGCGCACGGTCTCCGCCTCGGCGGAATCGCCGTACTTGACCTTGTCCAGCTTTGTCACGCCGTCCACGAGCGCGGCGATATCCTCGCCGAACTCGCCTCTGAGCTCAACGAGCGAGTAGGGCGTGTCCTCAATGGTGTCGTGCAGCAGCGCGGCGCAGATGGTCTCGGTGTTCATGCCGAGCTCCGCCAGGATCGTGGCGACCGCGAGCGGGTGCGTGATGTACGGGTCGCCGCTCTTGCGCTTCTGGTCTTTGTGCCAGTGGGCGGCTACGTCGTAGGCCTTTTCCACCATCCGGATATCGGCCTTGGGGTGAGTGGCACGGATGGTCTTGACGAGCGGTTCGAGTACAGGGTTCACACCGGGCCCCCGCTGGGCTCCGAGCCTCGCGAGGCGGCGGCGGACGCCGACGCCGGGCGGGGCAGACTGCGCTGCCGACGCTGCTTCTTCAGACGCGGGCTCTTGGCGCGCTGGTTCCCTGCGCGTGGGGTGTTCGCGGGTGGGCCTTTCACGTGCGGGCGCTACGCGCGCGTCCTGATCGTCGGCTGGCTGCTGAGGAGCGTGCTCTTGGCGCTCGTCCGGCCGGGTTTCCGGCAGCAGGCTTTCCGGCGCGGCGGTCCCGTCCGCGGGCATGCCGCGCCGGGGCCGGGTCGCCGTCGCCTGGTCCGTGTTCTTGCGGGCCTCGTCGTGAAGCTCCGCCGTCTCCCCGATCCGGGCAGCCTCGGCGCCGGCCGTGGCGGTTGTCATTACATCACCGGCCACTCGCGCTCCTCGCATCTGCCGAGCCACCAGTCTACTTACAATAGGTAACTCCGGAGTGGACACCCGGCATTCCGGACTGTCGATATCGCTTTTGCCTGGTCATCCCGGGCGCCGGGGTTCAGACCGTCAGGAGGGCGCGGAGGTCCAGGCCGGCGATGGCCGAGCGGCCGTTGAGGAATGAAAGTTCCATCAGCACGCAGATGCCCGCTACCTCGGCGCCGGTCTTGCTGACCAGGCTGGCGGCGGCCCGGGCGGTGCCGCCCGTGGCCAGCACGTCGTCCACGATCAGCACCCGCTCGCCAGGCGAGAACGCGTCTTGGTGCACCTCCAGGGTCGCGCTGCCGTACTCGAGCTGGTATTCCTCCGCGAACGTCGCGGACGGCAGCTTGCCCTTCTTCCGCACCGGGACGAACCCGGCCCCGATTCGGTACGCCACCGGGGCGGCGAGGATGAACCCGCGCGCTTCGATGCCCGCCACCTTGTCCACCGGGCCGAACGTCGTCGCGAGGGCGTCGACGACGGCCGCGAACGCCTGTCGATCGGCGAGCAGCGGCGTGATGTCCTTGAACAGCACGCCCGGCTGCGGGTAGTCGGGAACGTCACGGATGTGCGACGTGATCAGGCTCGCGATATCCGGCTGCCTGGCCTGGACCACGGAGCGCTACCGCCTCTTCTTCTTCGGGCCAGGGCGCCGCTGCGCGCTGCCGCCACGGCGCGGCTGCTGCCGGATCGTCGGCCTGGTGCCGTCGACCGGCCGACGGGCCGGGGCAGTGGCTCCCGGGGTCGCGGAAACCGTCACCTCGTCGTCCGCGGCCGTGAGCTCGTCATCGGCTTGTGTGGCGTCCTCGCTGTCAACGGGACCGCTGGCCGCGGGTCTGCTGACGACGGAGCCGGCGACGACGGGGCCAGCGCCGACGGACCGGCGGGCGGCGAATCCTGCGCCGCTGCTGCCCTCGGTGGCGGAACTGGCGGTCGCGGCGAGCACGCCCTGTCCCGCGGCGGCGGACGCCCGCTTGGCGGCCGCGCGGCCGCCGGCCTCGCGCTGCCTGATCCGCTTGACCAGATCCTTGTGCTGCGGCTCGCGCTCCTTCAGGCCAGCGAGTACCGGGGTGGCGATGCAGATCGAGGAGTAGGTGCCGGACAGCATGCCGATGAACAGCACGAGCGACAGGTCGTTCAGCGTGCCCGCACTGAGCAGCGCGCCGCCGATGAACAGGATCGAGGCGACCGGGATCAGCGCGGTCAGCGAGGTGTTGATCGACCGGACCAGGGTCTGGTTCAGCGCCAGGTTCGCAGCCTCACTGTACGTACTTCGCTGGCTGGTGGTCAGGCCGGCGGTATTCTCCCGGACCTTGTCGAAGACGACCACGGTGTCGTAAAGCGAGTAGCCGAGGATCGTCAGCAGGCCGATCACGGTCGCCGGGCTCACCTGGAAGCCGGCGAGCGCGTAGACACCGACCGTGATCACGATGTCATGCAACAGCGCGACGAAGGCGGCGATCGCCATCTTCCACTCAAACGCGATCGACAGGTAGATCACGATCACGATCAAGAAGATGATCAGCGCCTCGACGGCCTTGGTGGTGATCTGGCTCCCCCAGGTCGGGCCGACGAACTGCAGGCTCATATTGCCCTGGGTGATATGGAATGCCTTCTCCAGCGCGTTGGTGACGTTCTCGCTCACAGAGCTTGACAGGGACGCGGTCTGCGCCGACCACTGCGAGTGCCCCGCGGCGGTTATCTGCTGAACGGTCGAGCTGCCCCCGCCCGCACCGTTCACGACCCGGGAGATCGCGGCCTGGTTCGTCAAGGAGTTCGACGGGAACTGGAAGACCGAGCCGCCCTTGAACTCCACGCTGTAGTGCAGCCCGCGCGTCAGCAGCGCGACAATGCTGATCAGCAGGATGGCGCCGGAGATGGCGTACCACATCCGCTGCCGGCCGACGAAGTTGATCGACACTTCGCCCCGGTAGAGACGTCCGGGGATCTCAGCCAGGCGCGCCATCATGCCTCCCGCGTGTTCGTCGAGGAGCTAGCCGAGGGTTTGGCCCCGGCCGTCGTGCGCTGCGTTCGTACGGTGCGCCGGGTACCGCCTCGCCATGGATTCTTCGCGCCAAGCCGCGCCGGGTCCAGCCCGGACCAGCGGTTGCCGCCGCCAAAGAACTTCGTTCCCGCCAGCAGGGTGACCATGGGCTTGGTGAACAGGAACACGACGAGGACGTCGATCAGCGTGGTCAGGCCGAGCGTGTAGGCGAAGCCCTGCACGTCACTGACCGCGAAGTGATAGAGCAGCAGCGCGGCGAGGAACGATACCGTGTCGGAGACGAGGATCGTGCGCCGGGCGCGCTTCCAGCCGCTCTCCACCGCCGGGCGCAGCGTCTTGCCGTCCCGCACCTCGTCCCGAAGCCGCTCGAAGAACACGATGAACGAGTCCGCCGTGATGCCGATCGCGACAATGAGTCCGGCGATGCCGGACAGCTCAAGCGTGTAGTTCTGGTACTTGCCGAGCAGCACCACCGACAGGTAGGCGAGGCTCCCGGCGATCAGCAGGCTAGAGACCGATACCAGACCGAGGCCACGGTAGTAGACGAACAGGTAGATCACGACGAGCAGCAGCCCGATGATCCCCGCGATCAGGCCGGCCTCCAGCGAATCGTGGCCGAGCTGGGCGGAGATGGACTGCACTGTCTGCTGCTCGAAGTCCAGCGGAAGCGAGCCGTACTTGAGGACGTTCGTCAGGTAGGTGGCCTCGGCCTGGGTGAACGGGTTGCTGCCACCGTTGATCTCGAAATTGCCCGTGGTGAGCGCCGACTGGGCCACGGGCGCCTCGACGATGTTGCCGTCCAGCACGATGGCGGTCGAGTCGAGGGCCTGATCGTCCAGGTTGCCACTTTGCATACCGGAGTAGTACGAGTTGTACTGGTTGGTGGTCAGCGTCCCGTACGCGCTGGTGGCCGAGTTGTTCAGCGTTACGTTGACGATCCACTGCGTGGTGTTCTGCTCCAGGCCGGCGTTGACGGCCGTGATGTCCTTACCCACGAAGACGGCCGGACCCAGGACGTACTTCGTGCCGCTGGGGTCGCAGGAGACGATCTGGCTCTTGAGGTCGCCCCACTGATCTTGCGACAGCGAGTAGCCCACGGTCTTCTGCCAGCTCTGGTTCACCGTGTGCGCGTCAGGTCCCGGCTTGCACACCTCTTTGTCGAACAGCTTCATCGTCGCCGAATTGACGAGGCTGGAGTTGCCGTACGTCGTGGTCGTGCTCGCGGTCGACGTCGGCGTCGGGGTGGGGCTCGCCTTAGCGGTGGTGCTCGCCTTGGGGGTCGTGCTCGCCTTGGGGGTCGTGCTCGCCTTGGCCGACGAAGTGGCGGTGGCGCTCGGGCTGCTCGCCAGCTGCTCCGACAGCGCCGAAGTGGAAGCCTTCGTGCTCGGGCTGGCCGTGGCCGACGACGACGTGGTCGGCGTGGGGCGCGTGCTCGCCGTGGCCGACGACGACGTCGTTGGCGACGTGGTCGACGTCGGGCTCGTGGTCGGCTTGGCCGATGACGACGAGCTCGGCGAGGGCGCGGTGTAAAACTCCTCGAGGTACACCGGCCGGAAGCTCAGCTGCGCGGTGCTGCTGACCAGGTTGATGACATCCTGGGGGGCCTTGCCGGGAACCGAGATGTTCAGCAGGTTGCTGCCCTGCTGCTGCACCTGGGCACCGGAGTTACCCGTGCCGTTCACCCGGGCGAGCAGCACGGAAATCGCCTGCTGCATGACGCCGGCCGACGGCGGCTGGCCGTTGGTCGTTTCGGCCTTCAGCGTCACCTCGGTGCCGCTTGACAGGTCAAGGCCAAGGTTGACCTTGAACTGCTGCTGCCACTTAGCCGGGCTGAACGTCTCCTTGCCAAGAACGGAGATCAGCATGATCACGATGACCGCGACCAGTACGGCGAGCACGCGCCCGGGGTGGGAGCCGCTTCTGCTTGGGGGTGCCACTATTCCCTGCCTGTCGAGTCGCCGGCGCGCGAGCGCCCGTTAGTCCTTCTTGGTGCTGCCGGTCTCGGCTACATCGTCGTCTTCGACCTTAGTCCAGTCGTCGTCGACAGAGTCCTGTTCGCCGGGCTCGTCTTCGGCGTCTTCCGCGGAGTCAGCCATCATCTCGTCGGTTTCCTCACCGGAGCTGACGACGTCCATGACGGCGCGCCTCATGTAACGCACCTCGACGCCGGGAGCCACCTCGAGGACCACGTCGTCACCGTCCACGTCCACGACCGTGGCGTACATGCCGGCGGTGGTCCGCACCCGAGCGCCAGGCGACACAGAATTCTGCTTCTGCGCGGCCGCCTGCCTACGGCGCTGCTGTGGCCTGATCATCAGCAGGTAGAAGCCCACGACGACGACCAGGATCAAGATCAGGGTCGTGGGGTTGAAGCTCGACGGCTTGGCCGCCGCGGCGGCCAAGAACATAGTGTTGCCCATCGGGGGGCATCCTTCCAGTTTGACTTTCCGCTTGCGGGCAGGGCCCGTCGTTTAAAGACGGCCACGTGCCAACCTGCGCAGTGTAGCGGCGCTATGCACAACGTATAACCACCCTACGAGGATTCCGAACGTGATCGTTACCCTCGCCACAAGTTGGCTGGTGGATCAGGACATTTTCTGGTGTCTAGGGCAAATATCTACTCGAACAGCGTGGGCATTTCGCTGGCGGCGGGCGGGATGAGGCCGAGATGCTCCCAGGCCGCCCGGGTGGCGACGCGGCCGCGCGGAGTCCTGGCGAGCAGGCCGTGCCTGACAAGGAACGGCTCGGCGACCACCTCGACCGTCTCGGCCTCCTCCCCCACCGCCACGGCGAGCGTAGACAGCCCCACGGGTCCCCCGCCGAACCGCCGGATCAGCGCGTCGAGCACCCCCCGGTCCAGCCGGTCCAGGCCCATTTCATCCACTTCGTACAGTTCGAGCGCGGTCCGGGTGATCTCCTTGGTGACCTTGCCGTCGGCGCGGACCTCCGCGTAGTCCCTGACCCGGCGCAGCAGCCGGTTGGCGATCCGGGGCGTGCCGCGCGACCGGGTGGCGAGTTCGTCGATGCCGCCGTCCTCGATGCGCACGCCGAGCAGCCCCGCCGACCGGCGGACGATCACGGCGAGTTCCTCGGGATTGTAGAAGTCCAGGTGCGCGGTGAAGCCGAACCGATCCCGCAGCGGAGCGGGCAGCAGCCCCGCCCTCGTGGTGGCGCCAACCAGCGTGAACGGCGCGATGTCCAGCGGGATCGCGGTCGCCCCCGGGCCCTTGCCCACCACGATGTCGACGCGGAAGTCTTCCATCGCCAGGTAGAGCATCTCCTCGGCCGGGCGGGCCAGCCGGTGGATCTCGTCGATGAAGACGACCTCGCCCTCGCTGAGCGTGGACAGCACCGCCGCCAGATCGCCTGACCGCTCGATAGCCGGCCCCGAGGTGAGCCGCAGCGGCGCGCCAAGCTCGGCCGCGATGATCATGGCCATCGTGGTCTTGCCGAGGCCGGGCGGGCCGGACAGCAGCACGTGGTCCGGCGGCCGCCCCCGGCGCAGCGCGCTGCGCAGCAGCAGGGAGAGTTGCTCGCGCACCCGGCCCTGGCCGATGAAGTCATCGAGCCGTTTCGGCCGCAGCGCGCCCTCGATCTCCCGCTCGTCGCTGTCGGCCAGCGGTGAGATAACGCTGTCATCAGTTTCCCCCGCTCGGCGGCGGGACAGTTCGGCCTCTTCGGCCCTGGTCAGGGCGTCCCCGCTGTCCGTCACGACTTGCTCAGCTTCCGCAGCGCGGAGCGCAGCGCGGTCGCGACGTCGGGCGTCGGCGCGCCGTCGGACTCGGCCTCGACGGCGGCGATGGCCGCCTCGGCGTCGCGGGCGGACCAGCCCAGGTTGGTCAGGCCGGACTGCACCTGATCCCGCCAGGAGGATCCAGCCCTGCGGGCCGGCGCCGCGCCGTTGCCGGCGTAGTCACCGGGCGCGCCTAGGCGGTCCTTGAGTTCGAGCACGATCCGCTGCGCACCCTTGTTGCCGACGCCGGGCACCATCGTGAGCGCCTTCAGGTCCTCGGCCGCGACCGCGCGGCGCAGCGCGTCAGGTGAGTGCACCGCCAGCATCGCCAGCGCCAGCCGTGGTCCGATGCCGCTTGCCGTTTGCAGCAACTCGAAGACGTTCCGCTCGTCGTCGGTGCCGAAGCCGAACAAGGTGAGCGAGTCCTCCCTGACCACGAGCGAGGTCGCCACGCGGGCGGGCTCGCCGGGCTTCAGCGTCGCTAGCGTGTCCGGCGTGCACTGGACCCGCAGCCCCACTCCCCCGACATCGATGACCGCCCCGTCGGGGCTGACCCCGGCCACCATCCCGTTCAGGTGCGCGATCATCGTGCGCCTCCACTTCCAGCCGGCGTCCGCCACCGGCCCGCCGTGCTTTGCCGCCACAGATGGCAGATGGCAAGCGCGAGCGCGTCGGCCGCGTCCGGCGGCCTGGGCCGGTCGGGCATCCGGAGCAAGCGCATCACCATCGTCGTCACCTGGTCCTTGTCCGCGCGGCCGTTTCCTGTCACCGCCGCCTTGACCTCACTCGGGGTGTGCATCACCACCGGCAAGCCGCGCCGCGCGGCGCAGACGATCGCCACGGCACCCGCCTGCGCGGTCCCCATCACGGTGCGGACGTTCTGCTGGCTGAACACGCGCTCGACAGCCACCGTGTCGGGCCGGTGCTCGGTCAGCCAGCATTCGATCTCTTCCTCGATGGCCAGCAACCGGGTAGCGATGTCATCGTCCGACGCCGTGCGCACCACCCCGACTGCCACCAGCCGCGGCGGGCGTCCGGGCACCCCTTCCACCACCCCAAGGCCGCACCTGGTCAGTCCCGGGTCGACGCCGAGCACGCGGATAGCCGGGATGGGTGTATGGAAACTCACCGCGCGCACCGCGTCATCAGCCGTCTCACCCATCCAATTGCCAACCAGCGAACATCTGTTCGCTAAGACCCTACCGGTCCGCTCCGCGGGTGTCCCGCATCCCGGCAAGCGTGTCGGGAGGAGCGGGAAGGGCGGTCGGGCGGTCGCTGGCCGGGCCCTCGCCAGGTGAGTGGCCCTTTCATCTTGCTATAGGCAGCTGCGTGGGCCATTCATCTGGGTGCGGCCGGGTGGAGGTGGGTGGAGGTGGGG
>DATMKQ010000416.1:0-2102 GCA_035571275.1 Trebonia sp. | reverse complement strand
CCGCAAGATGGCCTACGTCCGGCTGGAGGGCCGCGCGTTCGGCGACGTGCCGCTCAACCTGGAGTACAAGCTCGAGGTCTGGGACTCACCCAACTCCGCCGGAGTGATCATCGACGCGGTGCGCGCGGCGAAGATCGCGCTTGACCGCGGTATCGGCGGCCCGGTGACCTCGGCCAGCTCGTACTTCATGAAGTCGCCGCCGGAGCAGTACGGCGACGATGTCTGCCGGGACCTGGTCGAAAAGTTCATTCTCGGCGAGGTCGCCAGGTAAGCCCGGCTCGACCCGGAACACCTAAGCTAAACGGGTGGACAGGCGCAGATCGACGTTCGTCGGTGACCTGCGCACTGTCCTCGCTGAGCGGAACTTCCGGCGCCTGTTCGCCACCAGGCTCGTCTCGCAGACCGGCGACGGCATCATCACGGCCGGGGTGGGCACGTACGTGTTCTTCAACGCGTCGACGTTCCCGAGCCCGGTGGCCGGGGCGGCGGCGTTCACGGTTCTTTACCTGCCGTATTCGCTGGTCGGGCCGTTCGCCGGGGTACTGATCGACCGCTGGTCGAGACGCCAGATCCTGGTCTGGTCGGCTCTGCTCCGCGCCTCCTTCGTGGCGCTGACGGCTGTTCTCATGGCCCTCGGCGACCGCGGGGTACCGCTCTACGTCGCGGTGTTGCTGGTACTCGGCGTGAACAGGTTCTTCCTGTCCTCGCTGTCAGCGGCGCTGCCGCATGTGGTCCCCGAGGATGAGTTGGTGATGGCGAACTCGGTGTCCCCGACGGTCGGTGGCATCATGGCGACCATTGGTGGCGTCGTCGCGCTGGGCCTCAACGTCGCCACCGGCAACACCGAGCGCGGTGCCGCGATCACCGTGCTGGTCGGGGGCGGTTGTTACGTGGCGGCGAGTGTGGTCGCGGCGACCATGCGGCGCGACCTGCTCGGGCCGGTGCGTGAACCCGGACAGGCGCCGCCGGGGCGGCTGCTCAGCGAGCTCGCCTCGGTCGCGAGCGGGCTGGCCGACGGCGCGCGCTACGTACTCCGGCGGCGCGGTCCGGCGGCGGCGCTCGGCGCGACCGGCGGCTTCAGCTTCCTCTTCGGGCCGCTGTTCCTGATGTCGATCCTGCTGTACCGGAACTATTTCTACCGGTCGAGCGCTGGTACGGCCGAGGGTCACATCGGGGCGCTCGTGGTTGTCTCCGGGATCGGCTATGCCTGCGCGGCGCTGGTGACCCCGGCAGCTACCAGGCGGCTGTCCAAGCCTGCCTGGATCACGCTGCTGCTCGCCGCGAGCGCGGTGGTGACCGCCGGGCTGGGCGAGACTTTCATCCAGATCGCCTACCTGGCCGTCGGGTTCTGCCTGTATCTCGCCCGGCAGGGCGTGGCGATCAGCGCGACCACGATCTTGCAGGAGGAGGTGGGCGACGCCTACCGGGGCCGGGTGTTCGCGTTCTACGACATGATGTTCAACGTCGCGTTCGTCGCGGGCGCCGCGCTCAGCTCGGCCTTCATGCCGGCCAACGGGCGGTCGCCGGCCATTGTCGGCCTGGTGGCGCTGGGGTTCGCGATCGCCGCGGCCGCCTACTGGATGTTCGTGCGCCGAGGTCAGTCCTCGTCCGGCTCCGGAGGCGGCGGGACGATCCCCTGGGCGGCGGCCCAGTCCAGCAACTCATGAGTAACCTGCTCCCGGCCCAGCTCGCCCTCCGCGATCCGCAGCTCGAGCAGGAAGTCGCGGGCCCGGCCCACCACCGGGCCGGGGGCCACGCCCAGGACGCGCATGATCTCGTTGCCGTCGAGTTCCGGCCGGATCCTGGCCAGCTCCTCCTGCTCGCTGAGCTCGGCGATGCGCAGCTCGAGCTCGTCGTAAGCACGAGCCAGCCGCACCGCCTTGGCGCGGTTCCTTGTCGTGCAGTCGGCCCTGGTCAGCACGTGCAGCCGGGACAGCAGCGGTCCGGCGTCGCGGACGTACCGGCGGACCGCGGCATCGGTCCACTCGCCCTCGCCGTAACCGTGGAACCGCAGGTGCAGCTCCACCAGCCGGGACACGTCCCGCACCACGTCGTTCGGGAAGCGCAGCGCGGTCAGCCTGCGCTTGGTCATCTTCGCGCCG
>DATMKQ010000415.1:0-2330 GCA_035571275.1 Trebonia sp. | reverse complement strand
TCGCCGCGATCGGTGAAGTGGGCGTCGACAATGTGATGTTCTCGATCGACTATCCCTTTGAGTCCACAGAACAAGCGGTCCAGTTCATCCGGACCGCGCCGCTGGCTCCCGCTGACCAGGCGCGAGTAGCGCACGTGAACGCCGAGCGGATCCTCCGGCTCCATCAATAGCCAGGGGGACAAGCCTCACGCTCACTCGATGTCACAGGAGTTGTCGGTGTCGCCGCGCGACGCTCTGAGCGGGCGGAAATCGGATGGGGTGCCCGCCGAAGCCGGCGATGCCAGGCGCCGCTGGTCCCGAATAGGAGCCTGCCGCAGGGGTTCTCCGTTGTTGCCCGAGCACGCGATTCCGCCTTTGAATCCTGCTTGGCTCCCGCGGGCAGCCACCTTGATGTGCCCAAGCGGAAGGACCAATGGTCATGGAAGAGATCACAAACAGCCGGGCACGCTGGCGCGGCGGGTCGCGGTACTGGACATCGAGAAGGCGCCGGTGACCGCGTGCGTCCGGGTCCGGATGAGAGACAAGCCCGGGGTGCGCCGCCAGGAGGTCGGTCCGGGGAGCTAGTTCAGCTTGTGCCTGCGTGTGGCGCATCACTGCCCGCGGCGGCGTCCCGCGGTCCAGTCGTGGACTCACCTGGGAGGCCGAAGAGGGTCGCGGCATTGCCGTAGCAGATCTTGCGGCGGTCGTTCTCGCTGATCGGCGCCGTCTCGATCCACCGAGCTGCGTCGGTGGCCATGTCGTAGGGGTAGTCGCTGGCGAACATAATACGGTCGGCGCCGACGGTGAGCACGGCGGTAATGAGCGCCTGGTCGTTGAAGTTCCCGCTGGTGGTGACCCAGATGTTGTCCGACAGGTAATCCTGCAGGCGCTTGCGGGTGCGCCGCGAGTAAGGGTTGAACTCGAACGCACGCTCGATGCGCCAGGCGAAGAACGGGAGCGTCTCACCGAGATGGCCCAGGATCAGGTTCACCGCGGGATGCCGGTCGAACACCCCGCCGTACACCAGACGCAGCACGTGGGTCGCCGTCTCGGGCGCGAAACCCCAGGTCGCACCCACCAGCTCCGGGTGCCCGCGGTAGATCGCGTCCTGTACGGCCCGCGAAGGCAGCCGCGGATGCAGGTAGAGCGGCGCCCGCAGCTCTTCCAGCGCCGCCCAGAACGGCTCGAACCGGTCCTCGTCGAGGTACAGCTTGTCCGCGCCGAGGTTACTGTAGCCGTTCACCATGACACCACAGAGCCCGAGATCGGTGACCGCACGCGTCAGCTCCTTCACCGCCGCGCCGACGTCCTGCAGCGCGATGGTGGCGAAGCCGGCGAACCGGCCGCCGCTGCCGGCGACCTCGGCGGCGAGGAAGTCGTTGACCCGCCGCGCGGTGCTCACGGCCACGGCCGGATCGGGGATCCCTTCCACGCCTCCGATGGTGTGGGACAAGATCGCGACGTCGATGCCCGCGGCGTCCATCTCCTCGATCCGCCCATCGCGCAGGTCGTGTAGCCGCGCGGAAACCGCGTCGGCGTACTCGGGGTTGAAGCCGGCGTAACTCGATCCCTCCTGGTCGAACTCACCGGAGAAGGAGTCGCCGTAATTGGGGCGGACCAGCGCGGGATCGATGAAGTGCTCCTCGAGAGCGATCTTGCGCAGCGGGGCCGGCGGGTTTGTCGGACGGCCGACGACGGGAAGTTGCCTGATGGCCATGGCGGTCGGTTCTCCTTTGACAGGGGTCATTACTCGCAGTGCTGCTTGACGCCAGACCTGGAACGGTTTGACGTCAGACTTGGAACGGTTCAGCGCCGGGCTCGGTCTGGACGATCCAGGAGCCGTCCTTGCGGAAACTGGCTGCGGTGGCGTAGCTGTCCTCGAGGTATTGCAGGTAGGTCACCTTCCCGTCGATGACTTTCACCAGGATCGAGAACGGGGAGCTCACCACCTTGCCCAGCGAGTTCGACTTGTAGCGGAAGTCGCCGAACACCGCCACGTTCTCGCCCGAGGCAAACATCGTGGTCACGTTGAACGCCTGGTTTTCCCAGCGGGTGAACATCTCGCCGAGATAGCCGAGGACCGCCTGCGGGCCGCACGACGTGCCCGCCCATGGCATGATCTTGCTGAGCTCCGGGTTCTCGGTGTTGAGCGAGACGTAGGTGGCGTCCGGGGCCACCACGCTGTTGACGACCTCAGGGTCCAGCAGATTCTGCAGCCACTGGCCGACGACCTCAATCGGACTGGAAGACATGCCATTCTCCTTTCAGTTGGCACCGGGTACCCGGGGGCCGGTGCTCCGCCCTGGGGTCTTGTGCAGGGCGGGTCAGCCCTGGAACGGCGGAATGGCGTG
>DATMKQ010000414.1:0-4949 GCA_035571275.1 Trebonia sp. | reverse complement strand
CCGGCGACCTGGCAGGCGTAGCGCTGCAAGGCTGCGAGGTCGGTCGGCCAGATCGTCGCCGTGCCGGTGTAGTTGATGACGAGTTGCCCGTTCGAGGAGAACAGCAGGGTTGGTAGCGCCCCCGGCTCGGCCGGGAACGGTTGGCCGAGCGTCTCACCCGTCGCGCGATCGAGCAGGACGCTCGTCCCGTCGCGGAGGCCGGCGGCGAGCAGCTTGCCGTCTGTTGAGTACGCGACGGAGACGACGTTGGATGCGGCCGCAGTAATCGCGGCGGTCTGCGTTCCCCGTTGCGTGTTCCACAGGTAGATCCTCCCGTTGCTGCTACCTATCGCCAGCTCAGGTGCGGTGGGTGAATACGCGAGCGAGTGCGCCTCGCCAGCGATGTGTGCGGTGAAGAGCCGGCGGTCGGAGGCGACATTCATCACCTCGACGGCCGAGGGGGACGTGCAGCAGGCGGCGAGCTCGGTACCGTCGTGACTGAAGGCAATGCCGGGCGTGAAAACGTCCGTGCTCGCCAGCGCGAGGTTGAACGTCCGCTCGGTGTCGCCGGTGGCCACGTCGAGTATCTGCACCTGGGCGCCGGTCGCGTTCGCCTGCTGGGTCTCCACGGCCAGGAGCCTTCCGTCGGGGCTGACGGCCAGGTACACGATGGGCCGAGAGACGCGCAGGCGGCGGACCGCAGCCCACGTCCTAGTGTCCCAGAAGACGATGTGCCCCCCGGCGTCGCCGGTCAGGAGCTGGCGGCCGTCGGAGGTGAAGGCCAGCCCGTTGGCGACCTGTCCGTCGGTGCCGGGCAGCGTGGCGAACCAGCGGAGCGTGCGCAGGTCGACCAGGTCGACGGTGCCGTCGACCTCGTCCGTGGCCATGATCGTGCCGACCGGGTTGATGGCCATGCAGGGGGCGCCCGGGCATGCGTTGGCGGGGGTGCTCCACGCGAAGGTCCGGCCGAGCGATTGCTGCCCGGAGAGGTCCCAGGCGATCACGGTCCCGTTGTCCGTTCCCGATACGACCGTGCGCCCGCTCGGGTCGACGGCGACCTGCACCTGCCCTCCCGACTGCGGGGTGAACGTCTCGGCGATCGTCCCTGAGGCGAGGTCCCACACGCGGACGTCGCCGCCCTGAGAGCCGCCGACCAGGCTCTTGCCGTCCGGCGTGAAGGCGAGGGTGGTGATCCACGCGTTATTGGGGAGGCTTTGCAGTTGGTGCACGGCCCCTGTCGACAGGTCCAGCAGCGCGACGGCGGTGGGCGCCTGTTGCACCAGGCTCGGGTTATTGAGCGCGATCGCGGCCAGCTTTCCGTCGGGGGAGAGGGCGAACCGCCCGCCGTCGGGGAAGCTGCGCTCAATCCGTCCCGCGCGTGTGTCCCACAGGTCTGTGCTGCCCTGTTCGGCGGAGGTGACGAGCACGCCCGCCGGCGTGAACCCCAACTGGAGCCCGGACTGGCCGGGATGCAGGTGGTAAGACCGGATCCACAGCACGCGGCCGGTTGACGCCTGCAGCAAAGCGACCTGCTCGGAGACCGGGGTCAACGCGGTCGCGATCGGCCAGTCGGCGAGCCCCACCGCGATCTCGGCGCTGTTCGGAGAGAACGCCACTGCGGTCGACTCGTCGGGTATGGGCGGGACGGCGTCGGAGAAGCTTCCGAGGAGCCGCTTGGTTCGGGAGGCAACGTCTATCAGGTAGATCTCGGTCAGGGTCCCCGCGCCAGATGCGACCGCCACGGTCCGCCCGTCGGGCGAGAAGCGCACGGCGTTGGGCAGCACGGGAGACGGCAGTTGCACCGCCCCTCCGGATGGCGCCCAGGTACGCAGGTCCTCGAAGCGAACCACTCCGTCGGAGTCACCGGTGACCATGAGCCGGCCGTCGGGGCTGATGGCGACTCCGGTGATCTCGCCCGTCGACGGGTGGACCACGCGGATCACGGCCGGGCTGCGCTCGAGCGCGGCGAGGAGGTCACTGCGGGTCTCCGGGATGTTGTCCAGCTTGACGCCGGCCAGAGCGAGCAGCATGGAGAGGTCAAGGTTCGTCTCGGTCTGCGCCAGGGTTCCGACGCGCTCCGCATCGGATTTCAGTGCAACCGCCTCGGCGTGGTTCCGCTGGAGCACCGCGAACAGCCCTGCGACGAGCGCCAGTACGAGCAGCACGGCCGTCCCGCTCAGCAGGCTGCGGAGCCGCCGGTTGGTCCGCCGCTGTCGTTCGAGCTGCCGCTCGCTCGCGACCCGGCTTTCCGAGAGGAACTCCCGTTCCAATGCGTTCAGGGCGCGATCGTGACCCTGCGACCAGTCGAGGGCCGCCGACAGCCGCGCGCCGCGGTAGAGGTCTCCGGGGTCGCGTCCTCGTCCGGACCACTGCCCGGCCGCCTGGGTCAGGTGGCCGCGCAGCTCCTGCCCCGCCGCGTCGTCCCTGAGCCAGCCCGCGAACCTGGGCCACTCGCGGATCAGCGCCTCGTGGGCGATCTCCACCAGGCCCTCGTCCTGAGTCAGCAGGCGGTCTCTGGTGAGCATCGACAGCACGGATGCGACCGTCGGGTCCCGGTCGACGTCGAACTCTGACAGCGGCACGCGCCGCCGCACGGCCGCGTCGCCCTCTCCATTCCCGGCGCCCCGACCGACCAGCCGGACGAAGACGGTCATGGCGGTTTCCCGTTCGCGCTCCGAGAGCTGCTCGTAGGACGACTCGGCGAGGCGCGCCACGGCGCTTCGGACGCCCCCGCCGCGAAGGTAGGCGTCGTAGCGCAGCCAGCCGTCGGAGCGTTCCTGCCAGAGCTGCACGAGGGCAGTGGACAGCAGCGGAAGCCCCCCCGGCTCGTCCTTGACCTCAGCGACGAGTGCGTCCACGAGGGCAGACTCGACGCGGAGGCCGACACGCCGCGCCGGCAGCTCAATGGCGCGCCGCAGCTGATCGCCGGTCATCGGCCCGACGAGCACAAGGTTCGCGGCAAGCAGCTCGGCGAACTCGGGGTACAGCGAGCAATGGCCGGTGTAATCGGCGCGGATCGTGACGGCTACGGCCACGGCGGGGTCGCTGGCCAGCTCGACCAGGCGCCCGATGAACGCCTCCTGCTCCGCCGGATCCGCGCTGGTGGTGAAAACCTCCTCAAACTGGTCTACGACGAGGACGAGCCGCTCACCGTGCTCGGCGCCGGACAGCGCGCTGTCCAGCTCCGCCACCGGCCTGGCGCCCGGCCGGAGAACTGCGCGACCCCAGCGTTCGCTGCCGGGCAGCAGCCCAGCCGCCAGCGACGGAAGCAGGCCGGCGAGAACGAGCGAGGATTTGCCGCTCCCGGATGGACCGACGACGCCGAGTAGACCGAAGCCGACCGACCGCGCGGCGAGTTCGCCGACGAGCTGCTCACGCCCGAAGAAATAGGCGGCGTCGGACTCCTCGAACGTGCCGAGGCCCTTGTAAGGGCACACACCGGCAAGCTGTTCGCGGGTGGCCGTGTCGTAGATGCGGCGGAGCTTCAGGGCGATCATATTGTCGGCGAATCGCAAGCCCTCCGCCTGACGGCTCCTCCCAGCCTCCAGCCACTTCGCGGCGGCGGCCAGGCGGCGCGCAGCCTCGTCGCGAGACCAGTCGACTACCAACTCGTGCACGCGCGACGGAACGCCCCCCGAGGCGCGCAGGATTTGCTCGGCAGGGAGGTCGGCGACGTCGATCACGTATGACCGAGCGATCGCCCGTACACCGTGCTCGTCAAGCGGGGCGAGTTCGCGCCTGCCGTCGTCGTTCACGTCGACCGCCTCGATGAGGCGTGCCACGGCCGGATCGCCGCCCACGTCGCGCAACAGGCCGAGCACGAGCGCCGGGCCCGACTCGATCTCGTGCAACGAAGCACTCAGCGAAGCCACAGACTCCCGATATATGCCCAGGTCGTCGAGGACCCAAAGGCCCGGGAGCGAGGTGGCGCAGGCCTCGCGGATGGCGGAGATGGTCTCGGCGCTTGCCGCACCTCCGGCGCCCGCGTAGCGCACCGAGCCTCCGTCCGCGTACACCACAGACGCGAACGCAGCGGCCAGGCGCGTCTTGCCGATGCCGGCCGGGCCGGTCACGAGAATGACCCTGCCGCAGCCTCGCCGCGCCTGACGCCACGTTCCCCTGAGCCAGGCCATCTCTGCGTCGCGTCCGACAACCGGGAGGGGCTCGTCCAGCTCGATGGGCAGGAACCCGCGGGCGCCGCCGGGTGCACGTCCTTCGCGTCCCGCTTCGCGCTGATCAGGCAGCGCGGTCGCAACCGGCTCATAGGTCGCGACCGGTTCGCCGAAGCCCTTGACCACCGCCGTGCCGCGGTCTTCGAACGTGATGCCCTCGAGCTCGCCGGCCGCGTCGACGACGTTCCTGGTGACAAGCACTTGACCGGCGACGGCCTTCGAGCAGAGCCGGGCTGCCATATTGATCGCCGCCCCGCGATAGCCATCTTCGACCGGCACCGCTTCGCCGAAGTCGATCCCTATTCCCACCGGTATCGGGAAGTCAGGATGGGCGGCGGACTCCTCGGCGCATGCCAGGTCGATCTCCAGCCCGGCCTTCACGGCCTGCCGGGCCGAGGTAAACGCGGCGAACGCCTCGTCTCCGCGCAGCCCGAGCACCCGGCCACCCCGTGCGACGACGGCGTCCCCGGCGAGACCCGCGAAGGTCATCGCCAAGTGTGCCGCAGCCTCGTCACCGCGCTGGCTGGTAAAGGTCGAGTAACCCCTGATGTCACAGATGAGGAACGCGCGGACCTCCGCGGTCCGCGGTTGCTCCAGTGTGGATCGTCGCTTCTCGACTTCCATGTTCGCTCCCCAGCGGCGTCCCGCGCGTCCCTAGGGCGATGGGCCGTGACTTAGACGATAGTCACAAGCGGGCCAATGGAGAATCGACAGGTGGCTTGACGTTGCCTCCAACCGAAGCTCGTCGGCGGTCGGCCTAAGCCTCGATCCACCGCCGTCGGCCACGTTGCGTGATCA
>DATMKQ010000413.1:0-3470 GCA_035571275.1 Trebonia sp. | reverse complement strand
AAGAATCCACGGCCGCCAGCTTGTCCGGGTAGAGCAGCAGGATGCCGTGCCCTCGCCCGATCCCGCCCTCACGGAAACGGACCGACTGGCTCTGGATCGGAATCTCGCCGTCCGTCATTCCTGCTTCCCTATCCGTCATTTCTGTTTCCCCGCCTCAACCGATTGCCTGAGCTTTACCTAGCGCAGAGCACGGGGGGCCGGCGGTGATACGTCGCCGCGCGGATCTGGTGCATCCGGGCGCCGCCGTGCCTGTCCGTCAGAGAGGAAGGACCATGCCCGAGAGGAGCCGCTGGTGGACTGGGGCCTGTTCGGCTGTGCGCGCCGGGACACGTGATGTACGCCCCGGACGAACCGGACCTGCGGGAACAGCTGATGGCACCTGACCGGCCAGCATGGTGTCGCGCCGGATGAAGTACAGCAGCGCAACCTCGCCCGGTGGGCAGTCATCAAGATGCTTTTGATGGAGCATGCGATGCGGCAGCGGCGCGTGCACCTCTGGTCGGCCGTGGGGTACGTGCCGAGTGATCCTGAACTAGCGTGGCTCTACGGCAACGCCGACCCTCCGCCACGGTCTCGGGTCTGGCTGGGCGCGTTCGATGCCCGGGGGCGGATCCTGGTCTCGACCCAGTCCAGGCTGCTGAGGTCCGCGCCGACGCCCGGCGCGGCGGAGTGGCCAGTCCGATGCGGAGCGTGGCCTTCAGGGGCTCCGGAGAGCATCACACCGTGCTCATGCACTCCCTCCCCGCGGCAGGCTCTGCACGACACGCGACCGTGACCCGTCACCGTACATCGGCACGAGCGATCGTCCAGGACCAGTCGGCTTGCCTGCAGGCATCGCGACCGTCACGGCCGCTGATCTACGTGGTAGATGATGGCAGCAACCGCACACAGGGTGCTTGCGCGTAGCTGGACATTTTGTCGTCTACGCTCCACCTGACGTCGTAGACCACCGGGGCGCCGTTTCGGCTCGAGCCCGGTGCGAGCGCTAGGCCGAAGTTACTTGGCGGGGGCACGCTACTCGCGGCGCTGACCTGGGCCTTCGCGAGCTCCAAGGTCATGTCTTCTGGCTACATGTCTGATCAGCGCAAACTCCCATCATGGTAACCGCTCGTGGTTGCGGATTTCTGTGCAGAAAACCTTGCTCTCTTCGGCGTTATCGCAGGTCAGGACGCAGATATCTACGCATAGTGACGGTAACTTCGGGCTAGGGCGCGTGGGGCGAGTCCTTATGTCACCCTGCCTGCCGATGAACCCATTGGAGTCTGCGGAGAGTGCGTTCGTAGCGAGCGCGTATAGGTTGTTCTGTCGCGTCGGATGCCCCGGGCGGCGACTTACTGGATCCAGCCGAGTTCCTTCAAAGCCCAGCCTGCGTTCCAGATCTTGGTCATGTGGCTGATCTTGCCGTCCTCGAACTCCATCACATAGACGTAGTCGCTGCTGGTGCTCTTGCCGGTTGGGGGCATCGGGCCGCCGTCGGCGCTGTGGGTGCCTGAGAACACGGCGTAGACGCAGACGTTATTACGTTCATGGTCGGTGGCGAAGGATTTGGCCGCGTAGCTTCCGTCGGGGACAAACACGAACAGCCCCTTCATCCAGTCGGTGTACTGCTGGAGCGTCTGCATGTCGGCGAGTGGCTCTGCCTGGGCCGCGAAGCTCGCGTTTGGCTGACAGTAGGTGCTGCACTTGGCCCAGCCTTTCCCTGTCTCGCAGGCGTCGAAGAAGGCTAGTGCCGTCTCGGTGATGGACTCGGTGGTGGTCGACATGCGTCACGTCCCTTCCTGTCTGGCCGGTTGCCGTTGCCCACGCGGCGGCCGCCTGCCCTGTCAGGACACTCCGGCCTTGTGGAGCCCAGATGCAGACCGTGTGTGCACGACGTGGAGAACGGCCGCCACACCATGTACACCGACCGCGCCCACTGACACGAGCCGTTGCGCTGCGGCTCGCCAGAGGTCGCAAGCACCACCAAAGCGCGGGAGACCTGATAGACCGTGACGCCAAGCCTGGGACACAGCGCAAGTAGCCGCCGATGTGTTCGGTTTCCTGTATGGGCTCTATGCTGGCCTAGGTATACATATGCGGTGATCGGGGCGCGGCTGGCTGGATATTGGCCGGGGCTGGGTGGTTGTGCCCCGGTAGCTCCGCGCTCTGACCGCCTCTGTCCGGACTGACGCAGGCAAGACAATGCCGTGCACGCCCGGCATGCTCAGGCCGGACGCGGTCGATCCGTGGGCGCCGAAGCCGCATATCAGGTGCCGGTTCAATGCACCGCGCTCGGCATTGCGGTCCGCCAAGCAGGTCTCATGAGGCCAGTGGCGGTCTCCACCATTCCCGCGCGGCGACGTACTTCTTCAGGCCTTCCATGCCGTAATAGTCGACGAGCCCCTGGTAGCGCATGCCCGCCTTCTCTATGACCCGCCAGGAGCCGATGTTCTCCGGCACGACTACCGCCATGATGGTGGCAAGGCCGACCGGCCCGAGGCCGTGGCCGATTACCGCGATCGCCGCCTCTGTGGCGTACCCCTTGTTCCAGCTGGCCCTGGTGTAGTGGTAGGCGAGGTCAATTTCTGGTCCTGCTCCCTCATCGACCGGCCGCAGGCCGCACTGCCCGACGAACGTGCCCGTCGCCGTGTCTTCGACGGCCCACATCGTATGGCCAAGCTCGCGTTCCATCGCTTGGCGCTCCCCGATGATGCGCTGGGCCAGCTCCATCGTCGGGGCTGGTCCCGCGGGGAGGAACCGCCGGACCTCGGGGTCAGTGACCATGGCGAGCCACGGGCCGGCATCGCGGGCCTGGAAGGTGCGGATGACCAGGCGTGCTGTCTCAAGCCGCGTGCTCACGAGCAGATCATAAGTGCCGGCAACCCGGACGGGCATCTGCCCCCACGGCACTGGACCTGTCCTTGGCGATCTGACCGGAGGTATCCGCCTGACCGTGAGATGTAACCCGCACGGCACGCAGATCTGGATCACCAGCGCGGCTGCCGACGCTCGGTGTCCGTCCGCTGATCGACGTGACTGCGGTGGGGCACGAGCACATGCGGCCCTGCCTGCCGTGTGAGCTCAGCAGGCAGATTGACCGGGTGCCGGGACCGCTGCGGCTGGGTCAGGTGAGTACGGAAAGCCAGGCGAGCAGCAAGGCCATCCGGAGGACAATAATCTGGACCGGGCGCCGCCGGCCGGCGCCCTGCAATGACGCACCCGCCCGTCACCCTGCGCGGCACTGTCAAGAACCGACCTCTTCAGCCCTCGGTTGGTGCTTCGCCAGCTTTTCACTGACCGTGACAGAGGTCCGGGCGAAGCTAGATTCGAGAACCGCCGTTCGGTGGTGTGTCCTGAAAGGGGAGTGAGGCGATGTAGAAGGTCGCCGGCATGAACCGTGCTGTGCCAGTGATGGAGGTAGGTCCTCCGGGTTCGCCGTGCAGGCGGGGAGCCCAAACCACCGCAAGCTGCGCCGGTTAAGAGCCGGGGTG